>CAYXDZ010000319.1:0-4583 GCA_964463815.1 uncultured Verrucomicrobiota bacterium
CCGCTGGCCGGCATGGAGGTGACGAAGCTGGTGCCGCTTGGTTTCAAGGATCACCACGCGTTGACGCCACAGTCGCTCGAACACTTCGCTTTTGGCGAACTGCCCGACCTGGGCACCACGGCCGCCGGCCAGACCATCAAGCTGGGCGGGTTCTCCGGTCTGTTCTTCGAAGGGGTGAACCCGGAAACCGGCGGCTACCGGTTCATCACGCATCCGGATCGCGGGCCGAACGCCGAGCCACAGCCGAACCCCGCACCCGGGGGCACGGGCAATGTGCGGCCCTTCCCGCTGCCGGACTTCCAGTCGCAATGGGTGCGGTTCGAGTGGCACCCCGGCACCGAAGAGATCGCAGTCACTGAAACGGTTGGGCTCACCGATCCCGACGGCATTCCGCTGACCGGCCTGCCCAACTTGGCGGGCTTGGACGAAGCGCCCGTGGACGTGTTTGGGAACCCGCTGCCCCTCGATCCGCTCGGCGCGGACATGGAAGGCATTGCCCGCGCGGCCGACGGCACCTGGTGGATGGTCGATGAATACCGGCCCGCGCTCTATCACTTTGACGCAACTGGCAAGCTGCTGAAGCGTTATGTGCCGGCCGGCGTCGAGGCCAGCCCGGTGGACAGCGGCGCACTCCCCGCACTGCTCGCCACGCGGCGCGCCAACCGTGGTTTCGAGGCCGTGGCGATTCAGGACGGCAAGGTTTACGCCTTTGTGCAAAGCCCGTTGCGCAACCCCAACGCCGCTGCCAGCACGGCCAGCGGTTTGATCCGGATCGTGGAATTCGATCCTGAATCGGAAACCACGACCGGCATGTTCCTGTATGAACTGGCCAACGGCCTGGGCACCGGGGACGTGCGCCTGAATGGCAGCGACAAGATCGGCGACGCCGTGGCCAGCCCGATCCCCGGCGAGATCTACGTACTCGAACGCGATGACGTGATCGGACCGGACGCGGTGAAAAACATCTTCCGCATTCAGATCGCGGCCGCCACGAACCTGCTCGGGCTCGATGAAAGCTTGCTGCCGAAATCTCCGGAGCAAATGAAACTGGCTGAACTGGCGGCCAACGGCATCCACCCGGTCGCCAAGGTGAAGCTGGTGGATCTGGCCGCCATGGGCTACGACCTCGCGGACAAACCCGAGGGCCTGGCGCTCATTGACTACAACACCCTCGTGGTTCTCAACGACAATGACTTCGGTTTGGCGGGCGAGGTGGACTTCACCACTGGCACGATCAACTTCCAGAATCCGCCGCAGCCCATTAGCCTGGCGGTGATTGACCTCAAGGGCAACGCCCTGGATGCCAGCGACCGCGACGGCCGGATCAACTTCGTCAACTGGCCCGTCTACGGCATGTATCAGCCGGACGCCATCGCCGCCTTTGCCGTGAAGGGAAAAACCTACTACGTGACGGCGAACGAAGGTGACGCGCGGGAATACATCTTCGAAGACGAGAACGGCGAAGAGGTTGAAGCTTTCGTCGAGGAAGCCCGCGTGCGCAGCCTGACGCTCGATCCCGCCGCGTTTCCCAACCGGGCTGAGCTGCGCGACAACGCGAACTTGGGCCGGCTCACGGTGACCACCACGCTCGGCGACGCGGACGGCGACGGAATGTATGAGGAACTCTACGCCTTCGGCGGCCGTTCTTTCTCGATCTGGGACGCGCAGGGCAAGCTGGTTTATGACAGCGGCGATCTGCTGGAGAAGCTCACCGCGGTGGCCGATCCGGCGAACTTCAACGCGACCAACGATGAGAATGACACGTTCGACAACCGCAGCGACAACAAAGGCCCCGAACCGGAGGGACTGGTCATCGGCGAAGTGCTCGGCCGGCCGTTTGCGTTCATCGGCCTCGAGCGCGTGGGCGGCGTGTTGGTGTTCGACCTCTCAAATCCCAAGACCCCGCGTTTTGTGCAGTATCTGAACAACCGGGACTTCAGCGGTGATCCGGAAGCGGGCACGGCCGGCGACTTGGGCCCGGAAGGGCTGGCGTTCATCCCGTGGTGGCAGAGCCCGACTTGGAAACCGCTGCTGGTGGTCGCCAACGAAGTCAGCGGCACCACCACGATCTACGAACTTGCCGTGTCGCCAGCCACGTCTCGATAAGGAGGGTGCGCCATCATCGGACCACGTCTGTGGTAACCACGCCGGCCGCCGCAAGGTGGCCGGCTTCTTTTTGCCCGTGCCCATTTAAGTCAACCGGGGTGACCACCGGGCTGTGATTCGACGGTGGAAATTTTTCCTGTCCGTAACCACCTCGCCGCGAGGCTGCGATGGGCGTAACGCCTGAATGGTTTCCGGCGGAGGTGTTCTCCGCGGAAACCATCAACCAACCACCATGAACATGAAAAAGACGCTGCTGTTACTGTTCTCCGTTGCTCTCGGCCTGACCACCACCCCGGCCGATCCGGCCAGGACTCCGCCCGGCCTCCAAGACAAGGTGTTCCTGCGCCTGACGTTGCTGCACAACAACGACAGTGAATCCCAACTCATCAATGCCGGGGGGAGTCTCACCGAGTTCGGCGGTGTGGCCCGCTTCGTCACGCTCGTCAATCAACTGCGCGCCGAGGCGGAGGATCCCCGCAACCGTGGACGGTTCCAAGCGCCCAAGCTCGGCACGCTGGTGCTCTCCTCCGGGGACAACTTCCTGGCCGGCCCCGAATTCAACGCCAGCCTGAATCAGGGCTTCCCGTACTACGATTCAATCGCGTTGTCCGCCGTCGGCTACGATGCCATCACCATCGGCAATCATGAATTCGACTTCGGCCCGGACGTGCTGGCGGAGTTCATCGCGGGCTTCGAGCCGGCGGTGCCCTTCCTCAGCGCGAACCTTGATGTCAGCGGCGAGCCGCACCTCGCGGCCCTGCGGACGGCAGGCCTGATCGCACCGAGCGCGGTGTTTCGGTTCCAGGGTGAACTCGTCGCCGTCGTGGGAGCCACGACCCCGCGGCTACCGTTCATCTCCAGCCCGCGCAACGTGGTCACCGGCCAGGACGTGGCGGGCATCGTGCAGGCCGAGATCGACAGTCTCACGCGCCTGGGCGTGAAGATCATCGTGCTCAGCAGCCATTTGCAGAGCATTGGCGAAGACCTGGCATTGCTACCGCAGTTGTGCGGTGTCGACATCGCCATCGCGGGCGGCGGCTCCGAACTGCTGGCCAATCCGTGGAACCCGCTGATCCCGGGTGATGTGGCGAATCCCGCCCGGCCCTATCCGCTGTGGGCGAATGATGCGCAAGGCCGGGCGGTCCCGGTGGTGACGACGACCGGTGATTACCGCTACGTCGGCCGGCTCGTCGCGGGTTTCGACAAGTTCGGCAAGCTTGTCGTCATTGATGCCGCCGCGAGCGGCCCGGTGCGCGTCGCCGGAGCCAGCCAACCCGACGCCGTTGCGCCCGACGCGTTCGTGCAGGCCAACGTGGTGGAACCCGTCGCCGCCGAGATCGCCGCGCTCGATCAAACCATCGTGGCCATTAGCGAAGTGCCGCTCGACGGCCGGCGCGACAGCGTGCGCGGACGCGAGACCAACCTCGGCAACGTCGTCGCCGATGCGCTGCTCTGGCAGGCCGGCGAACTGGCCGCCTCCTTCGGCGTGCCCGTGCCGGTGGTCGCGTTCCAAAACGGCGGCGGCATCCGCAACAACAATATCATCGCAGCCGGCGAGCTCAGCGAGCTAGACACCTTCAGCGTGCTGCCCTTCGCGAACTTCGTCAGCGTGGTGCCGGACGTCAGCCCGGAGTTGTTTAAGGAACTCTTGGAGAACGCTGTGTCGCGCGTCGAGTTTGGCGACGGCCGCTTCGCGCAGATCGCGGGCTTTCGGCTGGTGTATGACCCGGCCGAAACGCCGCAACTGCTCGACCTGGACGGCAACGTGACGCAGGCCGGCACCCGCGTGCGGCGCGTCGAACTGGCCGACGGCACATTGCTCGTGGACAACGGAGTAGTGGTGCCAGGAGCGCCGGCCATTGCGGTGGCGACGATCGATTTCCTCGCGCGCGGGGGCGACCAGTATCCGTTCCGTGGCGCGGCGTTCACCACCGTGGGCGTGACCTACCAGCAGGCGCTGCGCAACCACCTTGCGAACGGTCTCGGCGGACTAGTGACTGCGACTGACTATCCGGAGGCTGGCAGTGGCCGCATCATGACGCTGACGCCCTGAGCCTTGTTCTCCGACTTGCGCCAGCCCCGCCCGGTTTACCGGGCGGGGCTTTTGCACACCGGAGTCCAACGGGCCATGCTCCTTGTTACCGTCAACTGCAAGGTTCCGGTTTTAGCTGAGCTCTGCCGCCAAAGCAAAACGGCGGGCCACTGATTGCCCACCGCTTTCGAACCAGAAATCGAGGCTTACTCAGCCTTGGCCGCCTTGCGGGCGGGGCGCTTGCGCTTCTCGCCTTTGGCGTCGTCATCAACTTCCTCGGCTTTTTCCTCAACCACCGGCGCGGGCAGGGGGTTTGAGCTGTCGATGCGAACCTTCAATACCCCATGCACATCGGCGTGGAGGTGCAGGTCAACCTCGTGCTCACCGAGCGTGCGCAATGATTCGTTGAGCTTGATCTTGCGCTTGTCGAGCGTGACGTCGAACT
>CAYXDZ010000320.1:0-4578 GCA_964463815.1 uncultured Verrucomicrobiota bacterium
GGACCGGATGCCTCGGAGTGGCGGCAGCGCATCGACATGGCGCGCAAGCAGCGCGAGTCGGGCAATTACAATTTCGCCTTTGCCAACCTCCAGCAGGTGCTCGACAGCAAGGCGGATGAATCGTTGCGCAAGACGGCCTTGATGGAGTTGGCCACCACGCAGTATCGCGCCGGCCAGATCCATGAGGCTTTGAAAACTTATGGAATGTTCCGCGCGCGTTACCCGCAGGACGCCGGGGTGCCGCAGGTGATCTTTTATCAAGGTTTGTTGCTGCGTGAACTCGGCGCACCCGACGCGGCGCTCTCCAAGTTTCACACTGTGCTTTCCTCCGCGCTCAACCTGAACCTGGACGAGTATGAGTACTACCGCCGGCTGGTGCTCCTGGCCCAGGGACAGATCGCCGACACGCTCTACGCGCAGGGCAAACTGGAAGAGGCCGCAGACAAGTATGCGGTGCTGCTGCGCGATGATTCCACGCTGCTCAACCGTTCGATGATCCGCTACCGGCTGATCCTGTGCCTTGATGGCCTTGGCAAGCACGGTGACCTCGTGGCGCAGGCGAAGAGCTATTTGGAATCCGATCCGGAATCGGGCGAGAGTCCGCACGTGCGCCATCTCCTCTCGACGTCGCTGAAGCACCTGGGCCGCAATGCCGAGTCACTGGCCGAGGTCAAAGCCCTGCTGGAATCGGCCGCCGCGCAGGATTCGCCGGGCTGGAAGGCCTGGCAGCAGCGTACCGGCAACGAGATCGCCAACCGGCTTTACCAGGATGGCGACTACTTCAATGCCTTGACCCTTTACCTCAAGCTGGCCGAACTCGACGAGAGTCCGGCCTGGCGGCTGCCGGTGTGGTACCAGATCGGGTTGATTCACGAGCGCCTCGAAGCACCCGCCGAGGCGGTCAAGACTTACCAGTTGATCCTTGATCAGGAAGCCGAGCTTGCGGCGACCAACGGTCCCGCCTTGAAAACGCTGGTGGACATGGCGCGGTGGCGGCATGACTTCATCCAATGGAAGTTCGAGGCCGAGAAGGCCCGCATCCAACTTCAGCAGGCGGCCTTGACTCCCGCCCAGAACGTCAGCACCAATCAGTAAATGATCTCGCCCATGCAACTCGTTGCCGAACTTCGCTCCCATCAGGACCTGTACCACGAGATCCTGGCCGCCGTCGAAAAGGAAGGCCGCGCGCTCCGTGAGGCCGACGCCAGCCAGGCGCTCGTCGGCTCGGAAACGCGGAAGAATCTGATGCCGCGCCTCAATGAGTCGCTCGACATTCTCAAAAAGCACCGCTTAAGCTGGACGCAGGCCAGTCCCGCCGAGCGTGCGCAGCACCCCGAGGTGGCGGCGTTGCTCCGGCAGAGCCAGGACTTGATCATGAAGATCATCGTGCAGGACCGGGAAAACGAACAGGCGCTGTTGCGGCGGGGGATGATTCCGCCCCGGCACCTGCCGCCGGCGAACAGCACGCGGCCGAACTACGTGGCCAACGTTTATCAGCGCCAGCGCGGCCCGGCGGGAAGTTGAATGTGTCATGCCGATCGAGAAGATCATTGTCATTGAGGACGACCTCATCGTTCGCAAGAACCTCGAGCAACAGCTCCGCAACCGCCGCTACGACGTCGCCGCCGTCGAGACGTTGAGCGCCGCCAACGATTACCTCGCGAAGGACAACTGGGACTTGATGCTCGTGGATGTCCGCCTGCCGGACGGCGAGGGCACCGAGTTGTTGCGCGAGTTGAACGCCCGGCCGCAGAAGCCGCTCGTCGTAATGATGTCCGGCTTCGGCACCGTCGAGTCCGCCGTCGAGTGCATGCGCGAGGGTGCGTTTGATTACCTCATCAAACCGTTTTCCAACGACCAGATTGACGCGATCCTCAAGAAGGCCGAGAAGTTCAGCCAGCTCGTCAAGGTCAACGAATACCTGACCAACGAATCCGACGAAACGTCGGGTTACGAGCTGCTCGGTCAAAGCCGCGTGATGGACAACTTGCGCAGCCTGATCCGCAAGGTCGCGCGCACGAACGCCACCGTGTTGATCCAGGGTGAGAGCGGTACCGGCAAGGAACTTGTCGCGCGCGCGCTTCATCGCCAGAGCCCGCGTAGCAACGCGCCCTTCATCCGCGTCAACTGCGCCGCCGTCCCGGAAAATCTTATCGAGAGTGAATTCTTCGGCCACGAAAAGGGCGCGTTCACCGGCGCGATGACCAAGCGCGAAGGCCGCTTCGAACTGGCCCACGGCGGCACCATCCTGCTTGACGAGGTTAGTGAGGTTTCGCCCACCGTGCAGGCCAAGCTGCTCCGCGTGCTCCAGGAGCGCGAACTCGAGCGGGTCGGCGGCAACCGCACCATCAAGGTGGATGTTCGCGTGGTCGCGACCACCAACCGCCAGCTCGAGCAGAGCGTCGAACGCAAGGAGTTCCGCCAGGATCTGTTCTTCCGCTTGAACGTCGTGCCAATTCACGTGCCGGCGTTGCGCGAGCGCAAGGAGGATGTCGTCTTCCTGGCCGAACAATTCATGCACCGGTTCGCGCGTAAGCATGGCGTGCGCGTACAGGGCATCGCCGCTGACTGCAAGGCCGCGCTCGAAGCCCACGACTGGCCCGGCAACGTGCGCGAGTTGCAAAACGTCATCGAGCGCGCGGTGATTCTCAGTGCGGATGGTGATTGTCTGACGGCGGAGAATCTCGGGCTTTCCGGTCTGTCACTCGGCGGTGGTGGTGCCTCGTCCCCTTCGGCTGGTGGTGGCGACAGCTTCAACACGGCGGACGACGGCAATCTCCTCACGCTCGCCGAACTGGAGAAGCGTCATATTTTTGCCGCGCTGGACAAATGCGGCGGCAACCGCACGCACGCCGCGAAGTTGCTCGACATCAGCATCCGCACCTTGCGGAACAAGCTGAACGAGTACGCGGGCAAAGGCCGGGGCGGGACGTTGGAGGAGGACGAGGACGCCGCGGCGGTTTCGTGACGCCGAAGGCGTTCAGTTCCGGCCTCGGCCAAGAACTTCGGCCGTCGCCGCGAAAACTTCTTCGGGCACACCCAGCGCCTGTTTCAGCGCCACGTCGCGGTCAAACGGGTTCTCGATCGCGCTGAGATCGCTCATTTCCCGCCGGGTGAGATTGAGCGGGAAAAACCACGGGGAAACCAGCGCGGTGTTGATCAGCGGGTAGTCACTGCCGTAGAGCAACCGTCCACGCAAGCGCTCCTCCGCCAGTGTGCGCCGGAGGTAACCGAGCTTGTTCGCCTGCGTGAGCGAGCTGATCTCGGAATAAAGGTTGGGATAGGTCGCGAACATCGGCAGCAAACGTTCGAAGTCCTCCTGACCCTCGTTGGCTCCGGTGGACGCAATGTGCGCGACGATGACTTTCACGCCGAGCTCCAGCGGCAGCTTCAGACGAACAGGATCAGCCAGCTCATCGCGTGCATGGGTGAAGGACTTCTCCTGGCCACCGTGCGTGAGCAGGGGCAGGTCGAGTTCCTTGAGCTTAAGGTAAAAGGGCCGCAACGCTTCGTCGGCGGGATCGATCAACATGATCGAGGGAATCCATTTCACGAGCACCGCGCCGTTGGTCTTGGCCCACGCCAGCCGCTCCAGCGCATCGGGGCGATGCGGGTTGATACTCGCGCCCCACAGCAGGTTGGTGTGCTTGGCGACTTCGCGAGCGACGAACTCGTTGGGCACGTAGAATTCGGTTTGCTCGCGGTCAAGCTCGCCGCGATCAGTCACCGCTCCGTCGATGGCCAGCACGACAGCCTGATCCACATGCTGGCTGGCGGCCACGCGTTCGGCGATGCGTTGGATCACCAGTCCGTCGCCGTGCGCTTCCAGTTCCGCTTCGTTGACGCCGAAGCTTCCCAGATAAACGCCGAAGCGGAAATTGCCGCGCAACGCGGGCGAGATGAAACAGCCGCTGTCACCGAAGCCAAGTCCCGCCGCGTGACAATGCAGGTCGATGATCGGAGCCGGCGGAAGCGCTTCCACCGGGCGGAACGGACCGGCGAAGAACAGCATCCGCGTGACCAGGAGCAGCCCGAGCACAACCGGCAGGGCGATGGCGAGCCGGCGTAACCAGCGCCACAGGAAGCCGGGCTTGAGCTTGGGGGCTTCGGCGGTTGCTTGGGTTGGTGGTTGGTGGCTCATGTGAAACAGGGCTTGAATTGAAGCGATGATCAAGACTCGGAGGTGCAGGATAGCGAAGCAACCTGCGAATCGCAAACCTCACCTGGCACGTTCGCGGTGAAGTCATGGCGAACCAGTGACTCCGCTTGTCCCAGTCTAGTCCGAAATGGAATAACCCAGACGCTCCAACTCTCGTTTCAGCTTTTGAAATCCAGTGGTCCAGAAAAACATTGAAGCCCAGAACACCACCAGCTTGGGAGCCGCTACCTGGGCATGCTCAATGCGAACCCCAACTGACAATGAACCGGTGTGTTTGCACAATCGAAGGATGTCGCTTCGCGGAAAACGATATTCGCGACCAAGGCAAGAAACCCACAGTGATTCAGCGTCACCGGATAGTTTCGCGAAGCTTCTTCGACGTTTGTCGTGGGTAATCAGCCATAGTAGGGGATCTCTAA
>CAYXDZ010000321.1:0-4574 GCA_964463815.1 uncultured Verrucomicrobiota bacterium
CGATCTTGAACGTGCTCTTGAAGCCCTTCGCGATCATCGCTTTTCTGCTGATCTGGCTGGCCGCGCACGCGATCAACATCCTGATTCTTATCAGCCCGTTTTCCATCGTCGATCTCGCGCTCAAGTCCTTCCGCATGTTTCTCCTGTCGCTCGTCGTGGGCACGAACTTCGTCAACCCGACCGTCGGCGTGATCTTCGCGCTGGGCATTTTGCTCGCCGCGACGCTGATTGCCGGTTGGTCGTTCCGGGCGGCGGTTTTTGGCGGGGTGTTCTGCTGGGACTTCTTCACCCGCCGTCGCAAACGGTTCACGCCCGATCCCCAGGTCAACTGGATGTTTGCCGCGCAGGCTTTCGACAAGGCCCCGATCCGGACGTACGGCAAGCTGGGTCGGGAAGCGGACGGCTCGCTGGTCTTCGAATACCAGCCCTGGCTGGTGTTGCCGGTGAAGCGCGTGAAGCTCGCACCAGGCGAGTACGCCCTCGGCCGGGGGCTGTTCTTGCGGCGCATCTTGCGCACTTCCGACAACGAGGAATCGCAGGAAGTTTTCACCCTGCCGCCGCGTTATCGTGGGCACGAAGCGGAAATCACGAAAATCTACGGCCTTGGTCCGGAACGGGAGATCGGCCTGCTCCGCGCGCTGATGTCAATCTGGCGCACCATCAAATGGCTGATCGGCGTTGGCAAACCCACGTCCGTGCCGGTGATCGCGTAGGGTTGGTCGCCGCTACCGGGTGGTTTGGAGCCGGTCCCAGGCGGGCAGTTCGACCTTCACGGGAGCTTCGGTTGCGAAGCCGAGGAAGCGCTCCGCGAAGTCGCCGAAGCGGCCGGGTTCGTCGGTCACGAACGGCCGGATCACGCCCGCCCGGCGACGGCCCTTCACAAGTAGTTTGAGAAACTGGAGGCGATCCCGGACGAATTCCGCGCAACTCTCCGCGGAATCCACCAAGGCAACGTCGGGACCAACGACCTGGCGCAGCGCGCGTTTGAGCAGTGGGTAATGGGTGCAACCGAGCACCAAAGTGTCGATGCGGCGCTTGAGCAGGGGGCGGAGATATTCGCGCAGCACCCGGGTAGTGACCGGGTGGCTGGTCCAGCCTTCCTCGACCAGTGGCACCAGCAGGGGCGTGGGGCGGGCAAAAATCTGGGCGGTGTCGCAACGTGCGAGGATGCTGGTGTGGTAGGCCTGGCTGTTGATGGTGGCGTTCGTGCCGATGACGCCGATGCGATGATTGCGCGTGGCTTCGAGCGCGGCCTTGGCCCCCGGCAGGATGACGCCCATCACCGGCAGATCGAAGTGGCGTTCCAGCGTGCCGAGCCCCCAGGCCGTCGCGGAATTGCAGGCCACGACGACCGCCTTGACCCGTTGGTTGACGAGGAACTGAGTGTCTTCGCAGGCGAACCGCGTGACGGTGGACGGCGACTTGGTGCCGTAGGGAACCCGCGCAGTGTCGCCGAGGTAAATGAGATCCTCGTGCGGCATCAGACGATGGATCTCACGCGCCACGGTCAACCCGCCGAGGCCGGAATCAAAAATACCGATGGGTGCCTTTTGCCAGTCGGCCTTGGGTTTGCGGTGAGTCGCCATGCGATTTGGAGAACCGGGCCATGAGAACCGCCGGGACGCGCTGGTTCAAGGGAAATGGCGGCGGTGACCAACACGTGTCGGCGAATGGGAAGCAAGGCCGCGAGTGACCGGCCCGGAGCAGGAATTGGCGCACCTTCGCGCTGGCGGACCAGCGGAGCCGCTCTTACACTTCGCATCATGCCGCAGGTTGACTTGTTTGGCGCGAAACCGGCTGAAACGAGGGAAGACCCTTCCCGCGAAGCGGTGGTGCGTCCGCAGACGCCGCCACCCCTTGCGGCACGGATGCGGCCCCGCACTCTTGATGAATATGCCGGCCAGTCACACATCCTCGCGCCCGGGTCGCTCCTCCGCAGGTCGATCGAAGCGGACCGGTTGCAGTCGCTGATCTTTTACGGACCGCCCGGCACCGGGAAGACCTCGCTCGCGCAGATCATCGCCCGTCAGACCAAGTGCAAGTTCGAGCGCCTGAGCGGAGTGGAATCCAACGTGGCGGACATGCGACGCGTGTTGAGCGGTGCCGCGAACCGCCTCGAGAACACCGGGCAAACCACCATCCTGTTCATCGACGAGATTCACCGGTTCAACAAATCCCAGCAGGACGTGCTCCTGCCGGACGTGGAGAGCGGGGTCATCCGGTTGATCGGGGCCACGACGCACAACCCGTTTTTCTTCGTCAATTCGCCGCTCGTCTCGCGCTCCCAGATTTTTGAACTGCGGCCGTTGACCGAAGCGGAAGTGTTGGAGCTGCTGGAACGAGCGTTGGCAGATACCGAACGGGGGCTGGGCCACATCAAGATCCGGGCGGAAGCGGACGCGCTGGCCCACCTTGCCCGCATTTCGGATGGCGACGCCCGCAAGGCGCTCAACTCACTCGAGATCGCGGCGCTGACGACTCCACCTGGCACGGATGGTTTCATTCAACTCACGCTGGCGGTCGCCGAGGAGTGCATTCAGAAGAAAGCCATTGTGTACGACGGTGACGGCGACGCGCACTACGACACGATTTCGGCTTTCATCAAAAGCATCCGCGGCAGTGACGTGGACGCGGCGCTCTACTGGCTGGCGAAGATGATTCATGCCGGCGAAGACCCGCGCTTCATCACGCGCCGGATATTGATCAGCGCGGCGGAAGACATCGGTCTGGCTGATCCGATGGCCTTGGTGTTGGCGAGCGCAGCGCATCACGCGGCGGAGTTTGTCGGCTGGCCGGAGGCGCGGATTCCCATCGCCGAGGCGGTCGTTTATCTGGCGACCGCGCACAAGAGCAACTCCGCCTACCTCGCCATTGATGCGGCCCTGGAAGACGTGCGCCAGGGCCGGACGCTGGCGGTGCCCGAGCCGTTGCGGGACGGTGGCAAGGCGGCGAAGAAGCGGTTGGGCCGTGGTGCCGGTTACGAATACGCCCACGCGCACGAAGGCCACTTCGTGCCGCAAGATTATCTGGGCGCCAGCCGGCGTTACTATGAGCCGACCGAGCAGGGGACCGAGAAGAAGATCAAGGAACGCGTCGCCTACTGGCGCGAACGACTGGAACAGGCGCGGCAAAAACCGGCCGGCGATTCATGAGCACGGCCGCCGAAACTAAGTTGGTGCTGCGCCGGCAACTACGCGCCGCGATGTCGGTGTTGACCAGTGCGGAGCGCGAAGCCGCGTCCGATCAGGTGGTTCAACGAATCGGTGCCGACACCCGCTGGCGGGCCGCCCGGACGGTGATGTTGTTTATTCCCCTGGCGGACGAGTTGAACATCCTGCCCCTGGTGGATCAGGCGCTTCGGCATCACAAGACGGTGCTGCTGCCGCGCTTCGATCCGGCGGCCGGAAACTACGAAGCCGCCCAGGTGTCCAACCTGGCGAATGATCTGGTGCGCGGGCCGTTTGGAGTTACCGAACCGCGGGCGGACTGCCCGGCCGGTTCCGTAAAGCAACTGGACGTGACCTTGGTACCTGGGCTAGGTTTCGACCGCGTTGGGCGGCGACTGGGCCGGGGCAAAGGCCATTACGACCGGTTGCTCGCCGACGCCGCCGGCTCGTTCTGGGGTGTCGGGCATGATTGCCAGTTGATCCCGGAAGTTCCCGGTGAGCCGCATGATGTCGTATTAAACTGCATTGTAACTCCGGTGCATTGGGTGGAAGTCGTCCCGGCGCGCCGCTGACTGATGGATTTACAGGCCAATACGTTTTCGGAATTCGCCCTGTGGGGCGCGGGTGCCACCGTACTCGCGTCACTGGCGGGCGGCTGGATGTTCCGCTTCAAACGGCGGCAGCAAGTCGGTCACAGCCGTACCGAGGCGCAGCAGATTGTTGACGACGCCCGCCGGGAGGCGGAATCCATCCTCCGTGAAGCCCGGCTCTCCGCCAACGAGGAAAGCCTGCGCATCCGGACGGACTTCGAAAAAAACTTTGGTGCCCGGCGTGAGGAGTTGGGCGTCCAGGAACGTCGACTGGCCGAACGGGAGGCCGTCATCACCCGCCAGCTTGACGGGCTGATGAAGGAGGAGCAGAAGCTCCGTGAGCAAGGGGCCGAGTGGCAGCGCAAATTCGAGCAGGTCGAGACACTGCGGCGCGAGGCGGCAGAATTGGTGGCTCGTCGCCAGAAGGATTTGGAAACCCTGGCTGGTCTGAGCGGCGAGGAAGCCCGGACTCAAGTGATCAAGCAGGCGGAGGAGGAGGCGTCGCGGGATGCCGCCACCATCGCGCACCGGATTCTCGAACAGGCTCGCGTTGGGGCGGAGGATCGCGCCCGCCAGATCATCAGCATCGCCATTCAACGCTACGCGGGGGAGCACACTTTTGAATCGACCACGGCCACCGTGGCGCTTACCGGGGATGAGATCAAAGGCCGCATCATCGGCCGCGAAGGCCGCAACATTCGCGCGTTTGAGGCGGCCACGGGAGTCACGGTGCTGATTGATGACACGCCCAACGCGGTGGTTTTGTCCGGGTTCGATCCGGTGCGGCGGCAGATTGCGCGCGAGGCCATGGAACGCC
>CAYXDZ010000322.1:0-4566 GCA_964463815.1 uncultured Verrucomicrobiota bacterium
CCGCTTCCTCGTTGGCCCCAACCCAGTTCAAGAGACCCGGCGTATCTTCGGGCAATACGAGGACGTCACACTTCGCCTCGCCCGCGCGGTCCACGATGCGGGTGAGTTCGGTGAGATTTCGTTCCACCGCGGCCAGCGCTTCGTCCAGAGCAAGCCGATAGTCAATGACCCGCCCATCCGCCTGGGCCGCCGCGACGCGGATCGTGTTGGTGGAACTGGATTCGGCGGCGTCGAGCAACAGCGGGCAGAGCAGAGCGCCGAGGGCTACCGACGTGGCGAGGAACCGGGGTTTCATAGTGGGGCAAAGTTGCGACAAAACCGGGAGTTCGACAATGCGTGAAATAGCGACCCGATGGTCACCTTGCGGTGGCGTATGCGATTCACCAAATGCGGCGCACGCCGTAGGCGTCAAGTGAGTCGTCCGCGCTCAACACCGGCAGGTTGTCCGCGAGACTCTGGGCAACAAGCATCCGGTCAAAAGGATCGCGGTGATGGAAAGGCAGGCGGGCGACTCCCGCCAGATGCTCGATCCGAAGATCAAGCACTTGAAAGCGGTTCCGCTGGAGCTGCTCCGGAATGAAGTCCGCAAAAGGCTTGGCCAAGGACAGCTTGCCCAGGCTGTGCTTGATGGCAATCTCCCACAAACTGCCGATGCTCAGGAGTCGCTCACTGGTAGGATCTTCCAGCAGTTCCTTCGCCCGTCCGCTCAAGGCGGGATCATCCAGGATGAACCAAAGAAACGTGTGGGTGTCCGCGAGCAGCTTCACTCGGTGAACGGTTTGAAGTCTTCCAGCGGAGCGTCGAAATCCGGTGCGATGGTGAGCAGACCTTTGGCGCTGCCAGCGCGGGGTGCCACTGGCGGCACCACCGGTGACGGCTTGACGGCCAGGGATTCAATCAATTGCAGGAGCGCGGCCTGGGTCGGTTCAGGCAGGGCACGCGCCCTTTCGTAAAGTTTCTCCGCCGTACTCATGGTGGGAGGTTAAGACGATCTGACACCAAGACAAGTCTTGTTCAGCGGAACTTCCCTTCAATCCCCCTCCGGCACGTGGTCCATTTTCACATCTACCTGGTCGCCGAGGGGGCCGTCGCCGGGCTTGAGTTGAAAACCGGCCGGCAGCGGGAGGCGGGTGCTGGTGTGGAACAAGTCCCCTCGTCGATCCAGTCGCGGCGTCACCGTGCCGGCGCTGCGGGAGTTGTGCAGGGCATCGAGGTCCACATCGCAGATCAGTACCGTTTCCTCATTGGCGTCGGCCTCGGCGGCGATGCCGTCGCGCGCGAAGGCGAAGTCCGAGGGCGTGAGCACGGCGGCCTGGCCATATTGCACGTCCATGTTCGTCACGTCTGGCAGATTGCCCACGTTGCCGGCGAGCGCGACGTAGATCTGGTTTTCAATCGCCCGCGCGGCCGCGCAATGCCGCACGCGCAGATAGCCCTGGCGGTTGTCAGTGCAGAACGGCACGAACACGATCTCCGCCCCGGCGTCGGCGAGATGCCGGGCCGTCTCGGGAAACTCGATGTCGTAACAGATCAGCACGCCGATGCGCGCCTTGGGTGTGTCGATGAGTTGCAGGTTGTGGCCACCGGAGATGCCCCACCAGCGGCGTTCGTTGGGCGTGATGTGCAGCTTGGGTTGCTCGACGATCTGCCCGCTCGGCAGACAGACGTAGCTGATGTTGAGCAGTTCCTTGCCGGTGCGGACAGGATGGCTGCCGCCGATGATCGTGACGCCGTATTTCATCGCCAGCGTTTGCAGCAGGTTGACGAGCTTCGGCGTGTAATCGGCGAGTTTCTTCATGCCTTCCTGCGGCGACTTCGCCTCAAGGGCGGAGAGCAACTGCACGGTGAACAGTTCGGGGAACAACACGAAGTCCGCGCGGTAATCCGCCGCCACATCGGTGAAGTAGGTGACCTGCTGCGCGAACTCGGCGAAGGACTTCACCTTGCGCATCTGGTATTGCACGCAGGCGAGGCGGGCCTTGCGCGGGCCGCGCGGCACGGACTTGTAGTCCGGGTTCAACCACTCGATCAGGCTCGCCCAGTTGCGACTCTTGGGGTCGCGCAAATAGTTGGGCATCACGCCGCGCAGTTGAAAGCCCTCACGCAGTTGGAAGCTCAGCACGAGATCGCGGAATTCACCGGTGATGACCCGTTGCGCGTATTCGGCGGGCAGCATTTTGTCGGCATGCTCCTCGTAATTCCACAAGCGCCCGCCCGCGAGAATACGGCGCTTGTTCAGGCGGCGGCACAACTGGCGGCGTACCTCGTACAGTTCGTGGCCCACGCCGAGCCCGCGCGCTTCGGGATGCACATAGATGTCCGCGCCGTACAGCGTGTCCGCCTCGGGATCGTGGTTGGTGAAATAGCCGCTGTCGGTGATGCCCGCCCAGGTGTGCGGCCGCAGCGGATCCTTGCCCAGGTCCACGATGAGCGTGGCCACTGCGCCGACGATCCGGCCGCCGACCTCCGCCACCCACTGGCCCTCCGGGAACATGCGTTGATGACTCAGCAGATGGGCCTCGCCCCAGACGACGTTCTCGGTGGCGAGCACGGGGTACGCGGCCCGGTTCAACTCGATGAGCCGGGGAATGTCGCCCTTGTGGGCTTGGCGGACTTTGATGGCTTTTTTTAGTTTGGACATGGGCAGAAAAATTAAATGACCGCGCGGCGCCGCCGGCCTCAACGCTGGGATGAATCACCGCGCTTCACCGCTGAAATCCGGCTTTCGATCGGGCCGAGCCTTGGGCAATTTCTCAGATGAAGCTGATTCCGGAGGCGAGGTTACCAAGTCCACCGGTTCGGCGGTGATGGTGTGCAACTTCCGCGTCTTCCGCCACTCATAGACGAAGCCGCCGACGATCATCGCGATGGCGAGGCCGCCCGTGTAGGGCAGGATCCACTCGACGCGTTTGGTGAGTTCGGCACCGAGCCAGAGCGACACCGTCGCCACCAGTGTGACGATGCCCCAATAGATGAACCGGTTTCTTGGCATAACGATACGAAAGAGAATGTCATAAGGACAGGCGTCGCGAAAAGGCAAAACGCCGTTGAACCAGGAGACAATTGCCAGCGTGACACTACGGCCGCCCTGCGGAAGTCATTCGTCGGCATTGCCAGCCACCAAGCGTTCTGTTAGTAGAGAGAGCATAACCCTCAGAACCCTGCCAGCATGAACACCAAACTTGCCATAGTACTCCTGCTCGCCGCCGCCTGCACCGGCACCGTCGGCGCGCAAACCACCACCTTCACCTACCAAGGCCGGTTGCAAAATGCAGGGGCGGCCTTTTCCGGTCCCGCGGAATTCCGCTTCACGCTCTGGGATGCGCTGGAAGGCGGCACGCAACTCGCCGCGACCAGCCCGGAAACCATTGCCGGCACGGTCAACGGCGGCCTGTTCACCCTGCCTTTGGATTTCGGCGCGGAACCCTTTGTAGCCGGCGCGGATCGCTGGCTGCAGATCGCCTTGCGCACGGGTTTGGGTGAATTCCAGGTGCTGACGCCCCGGCAGCCGGTGGTGCCCACACCGTATGCGATCACCGCCGCGCAAGTCACGGGTTCGATTGAAGCCGGACAGTTGAGCGGAGTGCTGCCGGCCGCATTGTTGAGCGGCACGTTTGACGAGTCGCTGGTGCTGGACAATCCGGCGAACAGCTTCACCGGTGACGCGTGGGTTTGACCGCACTAAACGCCTCGCAACTTGGCAGCGGCACCGTGCCCGACGAGCGGCTGTCGCCTCAAATCGCGCGCGTGCATCAAGTCTGGCGGCTGGGCGGGAACGCGGGGACGCTGCCGGGCACGCACTTCCTGGGTACAAGTGATGGGCAACCCTTGGAGTTCAAGGTCCATGGCGCGCGAGCCCTGCGCCTGGAATTCCGCAGCGACCACCTGGATGTCGGTTCGCCCAGCCCGAACATCATCAGTGGCCATGCGGACAACGAAGTCGCGCCCGGGGTCAGCGGCGCGACGATCGCCGGCGGTGGCGGCACCAACTGGTGGGGCCCGACCTCCCCGCAACGAGTGAGTGGTGAATTCAGCACCATCGGCGGCGGCATCGGCAACATCGTCGAAGCGGCGGTGGGAGTCATCGCGGGTGGGGAACGCGGATTCATCGGCTCGAACGCTTTCAACGCTTTCATCGGTGGCGGTGCGTGGAACACCAACCTCAGCGGCGATGCGACCATTGGCGGCGGGCGCGGCAACCTAATTTCGGAATACGCCAATAGCGCCAGCATTGGCGGCGGCGCACAGAACACGGCCAACGGTAGCAACGCGACCGTGGGTGGCGGCTCGGGAAACACGGCTGGCGGCCACAATGCAACCGTGGCCGGCGGTTATTTCAACGTCGCCGGCAGCAGCTACGCGACCGTGGGGGTGGCGAACGGAAACGCGGCCTACGGCACGCGGGCGACGGTGGGGGGTGGCGAGTTGAACGTTGCCAGCGGGAGCTACAGCACCATACCTGGCGGGTATTCTAACACGGCCGCGCAACTTGGAACCTTTGCCGCGGGTTATCGCGCCAAAGCCAATCATCAAGGCGCGTTCGTTTGGGCGGACTCCCAGAACGCC
>CAYXDZ010000323.1:0-4560 GCA_964463815.1 uncultured Verrucomicrobiota bacterium
GGCGAGCCGTGACCCAGCGCGCGCCACAGGCCGATCTCCGCGCGACGCTCGCGCACGTTCAACCACGCCAGCAGCGCCAGCCAGCCGGCGCCCACGAGCAACACGAGCGGCACCGCAAAGCGCGCGTAACGTTCCGCCATCTGGCGCTGCCGCGCGCGCGCGTCGGCCAGCACGGTCAATTGCAGCACCCGCGCTTCGGGTAGAATCTCCTCGATCACCGCGCGCAACTGGCTCAAGGGGTCTTCATCCGACGTGAGACACAGGCAGTCGATGGCCTTGATCTCGTTGATGCGGCCGGGCCGCCCGAGGATCGTCTGGGCATCGGCGAGCGCGCTGTAGAGGCGCACATCCTCCTCGGTGCCGCTCTCGCCGAGGATGCGCTCGACGGCAAACTCCTGTTCGCCAAGCCGGATGGTGCCCCCGCGTTTGGCCTCCAGCCGGTCGGCAATCGCGCGACCGAGAATCACCTGGCCGGGTTTGAGGCGGAAGCCCATCGGCTGTTTGCCTTCGTTGGGATCGACAATGGTTTCGCCGAGGCCGGTCAACAACGCGGGCCGGCCGCCCACGTCGATGCGACCTTCGAGCGCGGGCGTGAGATGGTTGAAACTGAGAAAGACGCCATGCTGCGCGGCCAGGCGTTTCACAGCGTCCTCGGCCATGGTCTGATCGGAGAAACCGTGGGTCCAGAAATGATCCATGTCGGTCGCGCGCGGGATGATGCGGAGGTTGAACCCGAGATCGCGCATGACGCGGGTGGTCTCACGCTGGGCGGCGGCGGTAGTCATCTTCACGGCCACGAGCAACGCAACGGCGATGACCAGGCCGAGCGTGCCCAGCAGGGCGTTCACCCAGTGGTGCCGCAGTTCGCGCGCAATGAGGCCGAGCAAACTCATCCCTGTTCCCTCCGAACCTTGCGCCACCACCAACCGGCCAACAGCAACACCGCCAGCGAACTGCCCGAGAGAATGAACCACGTCATCCGCCCGGTGCGTTCGAGCGGATGAGCGGCGGCCACCGCCGGGGCGGGTCCAGCGGCAGGTTGGGCGGAAGTTTCGCGCACGCTGTCCGCCTCCGTCGGCGGCGGTTCGTCCAGCGCCAAGTCATCGAGCAGCACCTCGGAATAGCCCAGGTCCGACGCGGTGCCGGCCAGTTTCCGGGCCTGCCCGGTCACCGGTCCGCGCAACACAATGCGGCTGACCTCGGCGCGCACCAGCGGATTCTCGGGATCGAAACCGAGGCTCTGCAGCGCCTGCTGCTGGCGACCGGTATCCCAACGCGCGGGTAGCAACGGCCCCTTCATCCATTCGCGATCCAGTTCGCATTCGCAATCCTGGCCGATGATCACCAGGCGCTCTTGCACCACGGTCTGCGTGATGAGCGGTCCTTCGAGCGGACTGCCGATGCTCCGGCCGCGACCGAACACCAGCGCGACGCGGGGCTCGTCCGCGGGCTCAGGGTCAAAGCCCAGCCCCCACAAGGTCACGCGTTCGGCGGCGAGCCGGCCGGCCGGCACGCGGATCAATGCGGGTGGTGTATCGACCGGTTTCGGCATGCCGGGCATGAGCAAAGTCACCTGGCGAATGGCGGCTTCGATCGCCGCCTGCACGCGGGAAACTTCCGCCGCCGCTCCCCCCTCGATCAACACCACGACCGCGAAGGATTTCAACGCCGTCTCGTGAATCTCCGCCCGCAGCGGTGATAACGCGACCGACTCGATCAAGGTCGTCGCGCCGGCCGCGTCCGTTGGCAGCTCGTCACCGCGCGCCAGCACGAGGGTGCGTCTGTCCTGGGCGACCAGCGTCAACGACGGTTCGCCGACGTCTGGTTGGTCGCGCACCACCAGGGTGATGTTCGCGTCGAGCAGGCTGGCGGCGGCGATGCGGCGATACAATTCGACGCGTTCGCCGAGATTGTTTCCGGTCAGGATGAGCTGGTAATTCTCGTCCCCCAGATCGACGAAGCCGGTGTCGCGCACCGAGTAACGGCAGGCCCACGCCACGCCCGCGAGGGCGAGCAGCGTGAACAGGATCGCAAGACGTCGTTTCATGAGGGCTCCTCCTCGTTGGGCAGGTGGCCGCACACCGGACAGTCCGGCAGCCGGCGCACCCGCAGTTGACGAAATTCCAGTGAGCGCAGATCGGCGGTGAGCAAATGGCCGGTGAGTGGTTCGGCCAGGCCGGTCAACAGCTTGATCACTTCGAGCGCCGCCAGCGAACCCGCCACGCCGGGCACCGCCCCGAGCACCGGGAAGCGGCGCGTCCAGTGCGGGTTGTCCTCGGGATACAGACAACGCAGACAAGGCGTGCGCCCCGGCAAGATCGTCGTGAGATGAAACTCCAGATCGAACACCGCGCACTCGACCATCGGCCGGCCCAGCGTGACGGCCGCGTGATTCAGGGCAAACCGTTCGGCGAACAAGGGCGCGCAATCGACGATCACGTCCGCGTCCCGCGCGATTTCCAACGCGTTGTCCCGGCTCGCGTTCTCCATTACCGCAGTGATTTCGAGGCGCGGATTGAAGGCGCGCAGTCGTTCCACCGCTGACTCCAGCCGCGACCCACCGATGCGATCGTGAGTCATCAAGGTCTGTCGGTTGAGATCGGCGGGCTTGATGTTGCCGGCGTGCGCGAGGATCAAGCGGCCCACTCCCGCGGCGGCCAGTTGCCAGGCGACCGCTCCACCCAGGCCGCCGACGCGCGAGATCAGGACGGTCGCGGCCTTGAGCTGGCGTTGGCTAACCTCGCCAAAGCCGGCGAGGTCAAACTGCCAGCCGTACACCGCGCGTTCTTCGTCCGTGAGTTCCGGCAGGTCGTGCTGGACAGGCGTTTCAAGCATGGCGCACCTCCAGTTGGCCGTCGCGCAAGTCGAGCACGCAATCGGCGAGGCGCTCGGCCTCGGCGCGGTTGTGGGTGATGTGGAGGACGGTGACGCCGGTGCGGGATTGCACGGACTCGAGGAGCTCGCACATCGATTCGCGCGTATCCTGGTCCAACGCACTGAGCGGTTCGTCGAGACAGAGCGCGCGCGGTTGAAAGGCCAGCGCGCGGCCGAGCGCGATGCGTTGGGCCTCGCCGCCGCTCAGACCGGCCACCGGGCGTTCGAGCAACGGCGTGATGCCGAGCCAGCCGGCCACTTCCTCGACACGTTGACGAATGGCCTCCACCGGTTGCTTGCGCACGGCCAGCGAGAAACCGATTTGCTCGCGCACTTTGAGGTGCGGGAAGAGAGCGGCGTCCTGCGGCACGAAGCCAATGTTCCGCCGGGCGGGCGGCCATTCCGTGACATCGTCTTCGCCGAGCCGGATGCGGCCGCCATGCACGCGGCGCAGGCCGCAGATGGCTTCGAGCAAGGTGGTCTTTCCCACACCGGTGCGGCCCATGAGCACGCCGTAGCTGCCCGCCGGGAGCGCGAACGAGATTCCGTTCAGCGCGAACGCGCCGGCGGAAATCTGGAGTTGTTCGACGGCGATCATGATCGGCGGGGTTCGCCCAGGGCGGTTTCGCGCCCCCAATGACGCAGGATGAACAACGCGGCCACCGCGGTGGCGACCATCAACAAGGAGACCGCGACGGCGGCTTCGAGGTTGCCGACGCTCAGTTCGAGAAAGACGGTTGTGGACAGCACCTCGGTCTTGAACCGGGTCGCGCCGGAGAAGACCAGGATCGGCCCGAACTCGCCGAGCGACCGCGCCCACGCGAGCGTCGCGGCCGCCAGCATGCCGCGTCGAGCGGCCGGAAACGCCACCAGCCAGAACGCCTGCGAACGCCCGCACCCCAGCGTGAGCGCCACCTGTTCGGGTCGCGCGCTCAGTTGATCGAACGTCGTGCGCATCGTGCGGATCGCGAAGGCGCAGGCGACCATGAACTGCGCGAGGATCACACTCGGGATGGCGTAGGTGACGGGCAGAAATTTTTCGAAGGCGCGACCCGGCGCGGTTTGAAACAGGATCAACAAGCTCAAGCCCACCACGAGCGGCGGCAGCACGATCGGAATTTCCACGATCAAATCCACGAGATCGCGGCCGGGAAAATGCGTGCGCGAGAGCAGGTAACCCAGCGGCACCGCCACCCAGAGCGAGAGCAGCGTGGTCAGGGTGCAGGACAAGAGACTGAGGCGGATCGCGTATTGGATCTCCGGGCTTTGCAGCGCGGCCCAGAGATGGCCGGGCGTCGTGTAAGCCGCGTCGGCGACAAGCATCGCCACGAGCAGCAGCACGTACAGTCCACCGATCAAGCCGAGCACGGCGTAGAACCGACGGTCGCCGCCGGACAACGGCGCGTGATCGCCCGCAAGCCGGTTCATCGCGCACCCTCCTGGAGCCAGCGGAAACCGGTGTTGGTGAAGCGCGCCTGGGATTCGTTGGAAATGAGCGCGGCAATCAGGCGCTCCATGAGCCGCGGAAATTCGGTGCGCTGATGAATGGCCACCGGCTGTACGGCGGTGGCACCCGGCAGATCGATCGACGTGACTGCAAGCTGGTCGCCGGCGGCGATGGTGTTGGCGCGATAGACGATCACGGCATCCAGACTACCGGCCCGGAGCTGATTGACGAGCAAATCG
>CAYXDZ010000324.1:0-3141 GCA_964463815.1 uncultured Verrucomicrobiota bacterium
TTGGAATCTTGGGACAATACCGGCACCGCCCAGTATTCCCAGCAGTCCGGCTTCATTACCATTGAGCCGGTCGGTGGTGGCAACCCACAGAGCGACGGCTATTTTGTGGCCAGCACCACGCTGGACCTGACAGCCCACGTTTCGCTCGAAGTCACCGCGCGGGAGGGTGGCGACAACGCCACCGGAAATTTCAGCGTCGCCTTCTATAACAACGATGGCTTGAACAGCGGCCCCGGAGCGGTGCGCGTCTATACCTTCGCGGCGGGCGATTTTGCCGGCGTTTCCTTCAGCACGGAATCGGTCAGCTTGGGTTCCTTCGATTTTGAAGACATTAATTTTGACCCGGCTGCGGTGACTTTTTGGTCGATTGAAGCCGATCCGTTGCTGGACCCGGTACAGGATTTCCGCTTCGACTTTGACAACATCCAGTTGACCCCCGTCCCGGAGCCGACCACCTGGGCGTTGCTGGCCCTGGGTGCCGGTGCCTTCTGGGCGAGCCGGGCGCGTCGCAAACGCAACTGATCCTCAAAGGATTTTCCCGAACTCCGCAGCCCGGCCTGACCGCCGGGCTTTTTCTTTTCCGGGATCGAATTCGACATGGAGTTTGCCCGGACCAGCAACTAACATCCGGGCGTTCGCCATGACGGTTCTGCCCATTGTTGCCCGAGAATTGCGCGTTGCCGCCCGGCGCTGGAGCACCTACGTGCTGCGCGTGGGTGCCGCAACTTCGGCCATCGCCCTCGCCACGCTCGTCTATTTTTTTGTTTCCCGGGACCTGTCCGCGCCGCCCGCGACCATGGGCAAGGTGATCTTCGTGGTGCTGAGCGGATTTGCCTTTCTGTATGCGCTGTTGTTCGGCGTGCGCGTCAGCAGCGATTGCCTCAGCAGCGAGAAGCGCGAGGGCACGCTCGGCCTGTTGTTCCTCACGGATCTCAAGGGGCTGGACATCGTGCTCGGCAAACTCGCCGCCTCCGCCCTGGATGCCTTTTATGCCTTGATCGGCACGTTGCCGGTGCTCGCGATTCCCATCCTGTTGGGCAGCGTGACCGCGGGTGAAATCTGGCGAACCATGCTGTGCCTCCTTTGCACCGCGCTGTTCTCCGTCTGTGCCGGCATCGTCGTTTCCTCCCTGTCGCTCAGTGAGCGCAAAGCCGCCACCGGGACGTTTCTGCTGGTGGCGTTTGTCGCCGCGGGTATTCCAGCGGCAGTCCTGCTGATTGGGGCGTATGCGAGCTGGGGCGAGCCGTTCGAGTGGCTCCTCACGTTGAGCCCGGCCACCAGCATCGTGGCCGCGCTGACCAACAATCCCCGCGAAATCCCGTGGGGGATGTATTGGGCGAGCATCGCGTTCACCGCAGGCTACGCGCTGGCGTTCACCGGCATCGCGGCCTGGGTGGTACCCCGCATCTGGCAGCAACGCGTCGAAACGGGCGGGCGACGCAACTGGATGACTCCGGGCGGCGACCGCCGGGCGGCTCGCGCGCACCGCCAGCAGTTGCTGGATGTCAGCCCCACCTGCTGGCTGGCCGGCCGCGGCCGCCTGCGCGGCCTGTGGCTCTGGTTGTTTCTCGGCGTGGTCCTGGCGGCGTGGTTGTGGGCGTATTCGGAAGATGAAACGGGGATGCTGTCCCTGCCCATGAGTCTCGCCTGGATGTTTTTCGTTCATGGCGTGATCAAGGTCTTCGTTGCTTCCGAGGCCGTCCGCACTTACATGGAAGATCACCGGCAGGGAGCGCTGGAATTGATCCTTTGCACCCCGCTGAGCGTGTCGGAAATCATCCGCGGACAATGGCTCAACCTCGTCCGTTATTTCCGCGGGCCGGTGACGGTGTTGCTGGCGGTGGATGTGTGTCTGCTCCTGGCCGGACGATCCGTGGGGGACTATGCGGCCAGCAGTTCATCGGTCGTCCCGTGGTTTGTCGCACTAATGATCTTCTTTGTGGTGGATTGCGCGGTGATCGGCGTGGTGGGATTGTGGCAGGGCTTGAGCGGACGCAACAGCCGCCAGGCGCTCACCGCCGCGATGGTGCGCATCCTCGTGCTCCCGTGGATATTGTATGGCCTGGCCAACCTGGTGGCTTCGCTGGTTTTGCGAACCGACATCCCGGAGCGCCTGCAACTGCCAGTTTGGATTGCCATTTCACTGGCGGTCAACGCCCTGTTTGGCTGGCGGGCGTGGGCGCAACTTCATCGCAACCTGCGGGCAATCGCCGCGGCGCGCCATGGCAATCCGCTGCCCTCGGGTTGGTGGAGCCGGCTGGGGCGTGCCTACGGCCGACTGACGGCACCCCGACGGCCAAGCGCTCAAGCCGGTTAAAAAGCGCGCCTTTCCAGAATTTGGACAATCGGCAGCCGGGGAGACTGGATTGCTGGTCAGTTTGGCGCGGCGAGGCTCAGGCACGAATGTTGCGCAGCAGAGCGTGCGGGCTACCTTCATGCGTCTGGTTCAAGTGTTGACCGCTTTATCCGAAGACTAATTGCCACATGAAAATAATCACCAGCATCGTCGCTATCATGGTCCTGGCTGGAGCCGTCCACTCATCGCTCAAGGGTCAAGATGAAGCCGAGGCCGCAGAACCCGCCGCCAGCGAGGCCGGTGAGGTCTCCGCCGAGCCCCAAAAGGTCGATCGCGTGCGCGTGCAAGCGGGGCAACTGATCGCCATCGTCGCCGGCGAGAGCTTCACCCCCACGAACAAGGTGGTGCTGCCATTTGGCATCCAGGTGCTGACCAACCTGACCTTCACGGTGAACGGTGGCAACCCCCGACAGCTCACGGAAGGCATGGTGCTCAGCAAAGACGGCACGCTCCAGCGCCCCGATGGTTCGCTCATGCCCGTGATGGATCATGTCACCCAGAAAGACGGAAAAGTCATTATTTATCGGGACGGCGTCGCTTCGACCCTCAGTGGTGAGGCGAAGCTCGCGGATAACTCGACCGTGCTGGCGGACGGTACTTACATCGACCGCTCGGGCCGGCGGCAACGGTTGCTCGACGGACAGTTGGTCAAACTTGATGGCTCGGCGTTGCCGGCCACCGATACCGCCACGCTGCAAGGCGGCAAAGTCGTCGTTCAGAAGGACGGTTCGCTCATCACCTTGCGACCGACGCAAACCATGATGATGTCGGACGGCACCAAGGTC
>CAYXDZ010000324.1:3241-4547 GCA_964463815.1 uncultured Verrucomicrobiota bacterium
TGGCCGTCGCAGCCCCGACTTCAGGAGCGTCTTTGCCTTTCTCAGCCAGCCGCTTTTCCAAGGCAGCCAGTTCCTTCTTGGCCCGGCCATTGCCGCTTTTCGCGGAAAGCTTCAGCCATTCCAGAGCCTGCTTGTCGTCCTGCTCGACCCCATCGCCTTTCACGTAGCGCATACCGAGATCGTATTGGGAGGAAGGATTGCCGGAGATGGCGTTCTGTCTCTGGAAATTGATGATTCGCTGCTCGCGCTCGGGATCCTCCCGGCGGACCACCGGAACAGCCACCATCGGAGGAGCCGTCGGCGCACCGGGGACAACCGCCGGAGGAGCCCCGGCTGCTCCGCCACGGGCGGCAGCAGGGCCACGTGACGCCGAGGAGCCGTAAACCGAGCGGAAACGCGCATCTTCCGGTGAAGGTTGAGCGGGGGCCACGACCGCCTGTGGCGCGACGGGCACCACGACCGGGCGGGCGGCGGGCGGCGGTGCGGACTGCGGGGCTCGGGCGGCGGGTGCGGAGGAAGAATTACCGTAAACTGAACGAAAGCGTGCGTCGCGCTGCTCGGCGACCGGAGCCTGATTCTGCGCCTGGGCATTCACGATCGGCTGGGTAAGCGTCGTCGGGGTGACTTGTGCCTGAATTGCAGGGGCCAGCCCCATTGACACGGCCACAGTGAAAGGAATGAAAAAGGTTGCCGTTTTCATAGCCCGAACTTTTCACATGGTCCGGGAGCGTGCAAGGGAAATGTCCCCCCTCATCTGGCCATCGCAGCAAGCTGAAACAAAACGCGGGCAGCCGGCTTCCGGGGCCAGGCGCATCTACGACTGGCACACTCAGCGCAGGAGCTGTTTTTCGAGGTAAGTCACCGCATGCCGGACGCCGGGATCGACCTCCATGCGATCCTTCACCAACCGGCAGGCGTGGAGCACGGTGCCGTGATCCCGCCCCCCGAAAGCCTCGCCGATCGTGCTCAGCGAGCTTTCCGTCAATTGGCGGGACAGGAACATGGCGATCTGCCGCGGGAAGGCGATGTGCTCGGGGCGCCGCTTGCTGGTCATGTCCGCATGCCGCAAATCGTAATGCTCCGCGACCCGCTTTTGGATCGCCTCGATGTTGATGACGAACCGGCCCTCTTCATGCAGCACTTCGCGGAGAAGTTCCTCAACCATGTCCACGGTGACTTCCCGGCCGGTAAGCGAGGCGTAGGATGCCACGCGAATCAGCGCTCCTTCCAACCGGCGGATGTTCGTGCGGATGCGCTCGGCAATGAAGTTGAGGATGTCGTCGCCGAGGTTCACGCCGAGCGCCCG
>CAYXDZ010000325.1:0-4547 GCA_964463815.1 uncultured Verrucomicrobiota bacterium
AGCGGTGTCGAAGATGCCCATCAGCAATCCCTCGCGAGTCGCGCCGGACGCCACGCCCGCCTCTGGGCCGGACAGAACCACGTGCTGCTCGGCATCCTGCTCGGGGCGGGCTTTGTCGTATTCCTCAACGTGTGCATTCTGCTCTTCGCGCTGCCGTTCCTCCTGAAGACGCTGGCGGGCGTGGAGACGAGTTTCACGCAAAGCTGGGCGGCGATGTTGAACACCACCTTTCTGGCCACCGCCGCCGGCATCACCTGGCTCGCGCTCGATCCGCTGATCAAGGCAAGCTACGTCCTGCGCTGCTTTCATGGCGAAGCCATCCACACCGGCGAGGACATCCGCGCCGAACTCCTCGCCGTCCGGCAGCGCCGGTTGCGCGGAGCCGTGGCGTTGCTGACCATACTGCTCATCCCATTCTCAAGCAGTCTGGGCGCGGAAAACCCGAACGACTCATCCGCAGGAGAGTCCGCGGTCACACCGATCAGCAGCGCCCAGCCCGTCACAGCTTCCGCCTCGCCCGAGGAACTCGACCGCGCTCTCGACGATGTGCTGCAACGCCGCGAATTCACCTGGCGCATGCCGCGCGAGCAGCTCGTCGAAGCGCCGCCGGCCGACAACTGGTTCAATCGCGCGCTCGAACGGGTTTTCAACTGGATTGCCGAGACCGTGAAATCCATCGGCCGCAGCGTCTTTGAAATTCTGCGCTGGATTATGGACAAACTGTTTGGCGAGACCCGGCCACGGGGCACGAGCGGAACCGGTTGGGCCGATGCCACCCGCGGGCTTTTCATCCTGCTGCTCGTCGCATTGGCGGCAGCGATCGGTTATCTGCTTTACCGGTTGTGGAAGAACTATCGTCAGCTCACGCCCGAAGTGGTCGCACCCGCCGCGCCCGCCACACCAGACCTGAATGATGACAGTGTCACCGCCGCGCAGTTGCCCGAGGATGAATGGCTGCGACTCGCCCGCGAACTGATGACCAAGGGCGAGTTTCGCCTGGCCCTGCGCGCGATGTATCTCGCCGGGCTCGCGCATCTCGCCGGGCGCGGCCTGCTCACGATTGCGCGCCACAAGTCCAATCTTGAGTACGCCCGTGAACTCGGCCGACGTGGACACGCCCTGCCGGAAGTGCTGAAAGCCTTCACACGCAGCGTCATGGTATTCGACCGCGTCTGGTACGGCTCGCATGAAGCCACGCGTGAAGTGCTCGCGGAGCTCGAATCCAGCGTGCAACAGATTCGCACCAGTTGACCCATGAACCGCTCCGCCCAATCTGTCGTCGTGCTGGCCGTGCTGGCGCTGCTGGTCTTTGGTTGGGGCCTCTGGCAGTTGTTCACCATCCGCTTTGAATCGGGCGACGTTTACCCGCCCTATTCATCGCTGCGCGCGGATCCGCTGGGGGCCAAGGCGCTGCACGACGGCCTGGAGGCAACCGGCACGATCCGGGTTGGCCGCAACTTCCGTCCCCTCGAACGGCTCGCGGAGCCGCGCGGCACCACGGTCTTCTGGCTCGGGGACGCGCATGACCCCACACCCCTGGCGGACTGGCGCAACTTCCTCCGCGGTGGCGGTCGGCTGGTGGTCGCGTGGACTCCCTCACAATTTGTCGAACGCGCCCGCACGAACACCACCGGCCCGCTGCCCTGGCAGCAGGCTCGTTACCGCCAGGGTCCGCTGCTGCCCCGCGATCCGCTTTCGATGCAACCGGAGGACATCGCGTTTCGCGAGCGGTGGCAACTCGGTCTCGCGTTCGTTGCCCTGCCCGCCTCAGGCGCGGCGTTCGAGGCGGACTCCGCGACTCTGGCTGTCGATCTGCCCCTGCCCGCCGAGATTCCATGGCACTCGACGGTTTGTTTCACCAACCTGCACGCTGACTGGCGGATCATCTACGAACGCCAGGAACAGCCCGTGGTGATCGAGCGAAAGTTCGGCGAGGGCACGGTCGTGGTCAGCACCGACGCCTGGTTGGTGAGCAACGAAGCCCTGCGGCGCGGGCGCGAGACCGAATTCCTCACCTGGCTGGTGGGCGGCAGCCCGCGCGTGATCTTCGATGAGCACCACCTCGGCGTCGAAGCGAACCCCGGACTCGCGGGCATGATGCGGCGCTACCGGATGCACGGCGTCGTGGGCGCGTTCCTGGCGCTGGCCTTGTTGTTCGTGTGGCGCAACGCCGCCAGCTTCCTGCCCCGTCAGCGGACGGGCGAGTTGACCACGGCCGGACCGGACATCGCCGGCCGTGACGCCGCCTCGGGTTTCGTGAACCTCCTACGCCGGGGCGTTCCGCGAAACGACCTGCTCAAGGTCTGCTTCACCGAATGGAAACAAAGCCTCGCTTCCAGCGGTGGTTGCTCGAAGGAACGGCTGGATCGCATGGAAAAGGTGATGCTGTCGCACGACGATGTCTCCGCCAGCGAACGCAACTCCGTGGCGACGTACCGCGAACTGCACCGCGTCTGGAAGGAGAAGCGATGAGACCTTCCACAATCATGCTCGTCGTCGTCCTCGTTCTCGTCCTCGATTGGGCAGGCTCGATTGCGAGGACAAGGAGGAGGACGAGGACGATCGGTGCCCTGGCAACTTTACTTACTGAACTACCCCCATGAACGAATCCCTCGACCAGCTCAAGGAAGTCCTCGGCCGCGCGCGGCAGGAGGTCGGCAAAGTGATCATCGGCCAGCAAGCCGTCGTCGATCACGCGCTCATCGCCATCTTCACCAACCACCACGCGCTCATCGAGGGCGTGCCGGGCATCGCCAAGACGTTGCTCGTCCGCACGCTCGGCCGCGTCCTCGGCTGTGACTTCAACCGCATCCAGTTCACGCCCGACCTGATGCCCGCCGACATCACCGGCATCAACATTTTTAACCTTCAGCGCAACGAGTTCACCCTGGTGCGCGGCCCAATCTTCACCACGTTTTTGCTCGCGGACGAAATCAACCGCGCGCCCGCCAAGACGCAGTCGGCGCTGCTCCAGGCGATGCAGGAAAGGCAGGTCACCATCGACCGCGAGTCGCATGTGCTGTCCCCGAACTTCACCGTGTTCGCGACGCAGAACCCGGTGGAATACGAGGGAACTTATCCACTGCCCGAGGCGCAGAAAGACCGTTTCATGCTCAAGATCTCCATGGGCTATCCGGAGCGCGCGGATGAATTGCAACTGGCCAAACGCTCGGTCGGCACCGAAGCCCCCGAGGCCACGCTGGCCGGCGGTGCGGTGCAACCGGTCGTCAGTGCCGATACACTTGGCCTGCTCCGGGCACAACTGGAAAAGCTGACCATCCGCGAGGAACTCGTGGCGTATCTCGTCGATTTGATTCGCGCGACGCGTCAGCACGAGAGCGTGCTGGTCGGTGCGGGACCGCGCGCCACCCAGGCGTTGCTCCTCGCCAGCCGCGCCCACGCCGCGCTGGCCGGCCGTGATTTCGTGACGCCGGATGACATCAAAGTGATGGCGCTCCCGGTGTTGGAACACCGGCTCATCCTGCGACCGGAATTCGAGATCGAAGGTCTGAGCATCCGCGAGGTCATCGAGAAGATTCTGCAAACCGTCGCCGTGCCGCGATGATCGTCCCTGCTCCCAGATTGCTTTTCTGGTTCACGGCGCTCGTCGTGCCGGCGGTGTTGGTGGCGACCGCCTTGCCCGAAGCCGTGCCGGTCGTGGCGTTGCTGCTCACGCTGGCGTTGCTGGCCGTCATTATCGATGCGGCGCTTGGGTTCAACGTGCTGCAAGGACTCAAAGCCGAACTGCCCGCAACCGTGCGCCTGGCCAAGGATCGCGAGGCGCGGTTCTATCTGGATCTCGGCAACCCATCTGAGCGCGCCCGCCGGCTGCGGGTCGGCCTGAACTTTCCGGAGTCCATCGACACAGACTTCGCCGAGCAGATCGTGACATTGCCGGCCGGCCAGCCGACCTCGCGCATTGACTGGAGCTGCACCCCGCGACGACGCGGTCGGTTCCACTTGGATCGCGTCTATGTGGAAGGAGCTTCACCAGGCGGCTTGTGGGCGGTTCGCGGATCGCTCCCCATCGCCTGCGAGCTGCGCGTTTACCCGAATCTGCTGACGGAACGGCGCGGCATGGCGGCCATGTTTCTGCATCGCGGCGCGCTTGGCATCCACGCGCAACGCCAGGTCGGCAAAGGCCGCGATTTCGAGCAACTGCGCGATTACATCCCCGGCGACGGCCTGGACGAGATCAGTTGGAAAGCCACCGCCCGACGTGGCCAGCCGGTGACGAAGGTTTTTCAAATCGAGCGTACGCAGGAAATCTACGTGATCGTCGATGCCTCGCGTTTGAGCGCGCGTACTCAAGCGAGTGTCGCCGCTTCCAGCCCGGCTCGGGAAAACGCCAGCCAGGTTGGCCCCGGGCAGCCGACGGTTGAATCCATCACCACCCTCGAACGCTACGTGACCGCCGCGCTCATGCTCGGGCTGGCCGCCGAACAGCAGGGCGATCTGTTCGGCCTGATCACGTTCACCGATCAGGTACGAACCTTCCTCCGCGCCCGCAACGGCCGGGCGCATTTCGACGCGTGTCGCGACGAACT
>CAYXDZ010000326.1:0-4525 GCA_964463815.1 uncultured Verrucomicrobiota bacterium
GCTCAAGAAGACCCTCAACGCCTACCACAACCGGGCGATTGCCACCCAGGAGGTAATTGAGGAACTCATCAAGCTGGCGAAGGAACTCGATGCCGCCACCAAGGCCGGCAAGGAGATGGGGCTGACGGAGGATGAGAAGGCATTTTACGACGCACTCGCCGCAAACGACTCCGCCGTGACCGCGATGGGTGATGCGAAGCTCAAGGTGATCGCCGCCGAGTTGATCTCGCAGGTGAAGAAGAGCGTCACCATCGACTGGACGCTCCGCGAAAGCGCCCGGGCCAGGATCAAAGTGATGGTGAAGCGCATTTTGAACAAACACGGCTACCCGCCGGACTTGCAGGAGGAGGCGGTGAAGACCGTGTTGGCGCAGGCGGAGCTGCTCTGTGCGGAGTGGGTTTGAGGAAGCATCCAATGGAACTGATGCAACGCCGATAAATTTCTCAGAGGCTGCTGGTTCGTAAATGCAATGAATGAGCTTCGATTACTCCCGGACCACAGGTGGCGCGACACCGGCGTCACCATCGAATGGCTGAATGAGAAAGCGGAGTGGCTTCGCCGGGACACCGGCTCGCCGGGGGGCGTCGATTTATTCTTCGACACGGCGGCCCGCTTGATGCGGTTGTGTGGTTACGATTATCTGCTGCTCGGTTCGATGTTCTTCCATGTCGTGATTGGTTTGGAGGCCATGCTGCGAGTACGGTTCAAGTCCAAGCCGGACGATGGGTTTCGATCACTGCTCGAAAGAGCCGTCCGCGAAGGCGTCATCACTGACGCGACCTTCTCTGAGATCAGGCCCCTGCCCAAAGCGTTCAAGGACCATTTCGACGAGAAACTCCCCACGCACGCGCAACGGCTGGCCGAGTTGTTGCCCGCGCTGCGGAATGAGTATTTCCACGGTTCCTGCTGGCTGCATCCCGAGTTCGTGCATTTGGCGCTTCAGGTGCGGGAGATGGCGGACGCGCTCACGATTTCGCGCAAACCAGGTTCGAAGGCGAGTGCGACGTGAGGGTGGCGAGCTCACGAATAGCCTGAAGCACTTCGGAGCGAGCTGCCGAGGACCGCTTCGACTTGGCGGCGGGTGGCGCTGAATCGTTCGCGGCTGCGATGGATCAACATATTCCGCCGGCCGCGTGGTTTCTGAAGTGGCCGAGCATCTGCATTTCTCACCGGCCTGTGGAGCCTGGCTCAACTTGGAGGACGGTGTTTGCCAAAACCACAAAACGTTTCTGTCAGGATTGACCGTCGTAATTGGCTCTCGGGAGGCCCCACGCTTCAGGCAACGCTGTTGCGAGCTGTTCGATCTTTCCCCTGGTGCCGCCCCAGATGACAATCGCCGACGGGAACGGCGCGCTTTGCTCACCGTCGCCAAAGCGCAGCCGCCCTCGCAGGAAAAGCACCGAAGCGTGTCCGGCGACATCTTGATGCCACCAGTTGGTGTCGGTGCGTGATGCGATCAGCGCGACGACGGTGTGGGCATTCCCGGATGCCACCTCCTCGCGAGCCTTGCGAGTCCAGTTCTTGAGTTCGCGCCCGTATGGCGGATTCACAAACACGCAACCATGCCACGGAACCGCGAGTCCGTTGTCCTCTTGAGTGAAATGAACCCTTGCCCGAACCGGTGCCTGTCTCCGATTGCGAGTTGGCGAGCAGGGGTCGAGATCAAAGGTTCCGAACACTCCATACAGAATTTGCATCAGCCACTTTGGAGAATGCCAGCCGTGATGAGCCGAGCTGTTGCCGGCATGGGAATAGAACGCGGGAGTCTCGCCCTTGGGCACAAGAATCGAGCCGGCCCCAAGAACCGCCAGTGCCCGATCAAGGGTCTGGACGCGCCCGGTGACCCGGCGTTCGAGATTGACGATGCTGGGCTGCGTCGTGCCGATCAGCGAGGCGAGCTCCCGTTGACTGATTCGACTCCGTCGTCTTATCAACGCCAACTGCCGCCCCAGGGTTTCCGCACCGGGCAGGTTCTTGCCGCGCAATTCAACGCGCAGCACATTCAGGACGACACCCAAGGTCCGTATGTTGCCGCGCCCGCTTTCCAACAACCGAATGGTTGGTCGGCTGAGTTTGGATTTCAGCGCGAGCTCTGCCTGGGAGAGCTTTTGCCCTTTCCGGCACGTTCGGAGCATTTTACCAAGGTGATTTTGAAAAGAATGTTTAATCAAAACGAATCTCTGAGGGTTGGCAGAGGAAAGTATTCTTTATCAAATCAAGCAAGTCGAAACCGCCCGACCCAGCCGGCTACTCTCGGGAACCCCAAAGATGGTTGGCCAGCCAGGACTCGACTTGAGCACGCTCAACGGAGAATCGCATCCGGCTTTGTTGAACGAGTCGATGGCGGCGGTTGTGTCGTTCATTGAGCGGGGCCAGTGCCCGTGCCCGGAAGGGAATCGTCGTGCCGCCCCCTTCCATCGGCCGGGCGAACAGCTCGAACCGGTCGAGGTCGGCGAACTGCGTAGGCTGATAGATGTCGCCGAATTCGCGGGCGAGCACTTCGGCATCCGCCGCGCCCACCTGGAACGACAGCAGGGTGCCGGCGTTGCCCAGCACGGAACTCCGGATGGTGGGGGAGAGCTGGTCGAGATACTGGTGGGCCAGCGTCAGGCTGAGCCGGTATTTCCGCGCCTCCGCCAGCGCGGTGGCGAAACTGTCCGTCGTAAAGTTGTGGAACTCGTCGATGAACAGGTGAAAATCCGTGCGTTCGGCTTCCGGTTGATTTGCGCGCGACATCGCCGCCAGTTGAAACTGGGTGACCAGCAGCGAACCCAGCAAGTTGGCCTTGTCCGCCCCGAGCTTTCCTTTCGACAGGTTGGCGAGGAAGACCCGTTGGCGATCCAGCATGAACCGGAAGTCGATTTTGCGCTTCACCTGCCCGAGGATGTTGCGAATGGGAGGGTGCAGCAGGAACTGCCCGAGCTTGTTCTGGATGGGCGCAATGGCTTCGCGCACGAACCGGGCGTCGTAGCCCGCGAATTCCTCCTGCCAGAACTGGCGGATGAACGGGTCTTTGATCTGCCGAATGACCCAGCGCCGGTATTCCACCTCGGTCAACAGCCGGTTGACGCCCAGCAACGAAACATTCTGGCAATCGAGCAGCGCCGAAAGCGCGTTGAAGAGGATGTATTCCATGCGCGGCCCCCAGGAGTCGCGCCAGAGGCTCTTGAAGGCTTCCACCAATCCGGAAGCCACGAGCGGCCGGTCGTCCGGCGGGATGTTGGCGAGGAGATTGAGGCTGACAGGGAAGTCGAGGTCGGACGGGTTGAAATAGACGAGGTCGTCCGCCCGCCAGGGAGGGAAGTTGTCGAGCAGCTCCTCGGCAAGGTCGCCGTGGGGATCGATGAGCCCGACCCCGTGCCCACGGTAGAGGTGTTGGAGGATCAGATTGCGGAGCAACGTGGTCTTGCCGGAACCGGTCTTGCCGATCACGTAGGTATGAAAACGCGCGTCGGCGGGGGTGAGTCCAAACAGGTCGTGCCGGCCGAAGTCGGTGCGGTGGCCAATGTATATGGGTTGATTGCTCATGACGTCCAAGCCAGCTCCGACTCCAGGGGGCACGCGCCGGCTGCTGTCGAAAAGGCGGCGGTGCCGGCGACCGGCAAACGGTGTTGGGGCCGAGCCGGAAGGGTAATCGAAGCTGGCTTCGAAGCCGGAAGATGGGTTCGTGGTTTGATTGTACCACGCCTGAGGCGGGAGCCCCTAACGGCGCGGGTGCGCCGGGCGCTTTTTCCTCCGGTTGAGGAGGAGGCCATGTGGCTGGAGAGCCAGTCGTCTCTTGCTGACACCAGTAGCCCCCACGTGGTCGGGGTGAGGGCGTTGCCCGTGCGCCAGACTTCGCGTTTTTTGGTGAGAGCCGTCTGGTTAAGGACACGGCCCCACCCGGTTAGCCGGAGGAAAAAGCGCGAAGTCGGGCGTCAGCCCGAACACGTGGGGGAACCGGTAACGGCCAGGTTGAGCCACCCATCAGTGGCTCCCGCCGAACCCGCCCCTACAAACCGGTGTGCAGGGGTGGGCCGAAGTTCGGCTTCCCAAAAGGGTAACGGACATGGGTTGTCATTCGGTGTTTGATCAGTGGGCACTTTGACCGGTTGGTGCCCGGCATGGTACGCTGAAAGTATGAAGTCGTTGACGTTTCAGTTGATCATCCGACGGCAGGAAGCCGGGGGCTATGGCGTGTTTGTTCCGGCGTTGCCGGGCTGCGTGAGTTGGGGGCGCACCTTTGAGGAAGCCGTTCGCATGGGCAAGGACGCCATCAAAGGCTACGTGGCCGCGTTGCGCAAACGGGGTGAACCCGTTCCGATCGAACCCGCCGGGACGACGGTTGCGCTGGGAGTCTCGGTGCGTGTGCCGGCCAGAGCTTGATCCGTCTGCCGAAGCATCGGCGAAAAGGTGGTGTATGAATGCGCCGCGCCAGCTCAAAAAGCCGTGGTCATGATTCCACGGCTTCCTTGGTGTGGAGCAGGTTCTCCAGCACTTCCTTGAACTCCTTCACGATCTCGGCGAAGCCCGTGAGTTGTTTGAG
>CAYXDZ010000327.1:0-4512 GCA_964463815.1 uncultured Verrucomicrobiota bacterium
CGCGACCGGCGTTTTCAGGCGATCCTCCCCATCCGCGGGAAGTTGATCAACGTCGAGAAGGCGCGACTGGACAAGGTGCTTCAGAACAACGAAATCCGCACCATGATTACGGGCATCGGCACGGGTATCGGTGATGGCGAAGGCGAAGGCGCGTTCAACCTCGAGAAGCTTCGTTATCACAAGATCATCATCATGACCGACGCCGACGTGGACGGTTCCCACATCCGCACCTTGTTGCTGACATTTTTCTACCGGCAGATGCCGCAGTTGGTGAAACAGGGTTATGTGTACATCGCTCAGCCACCGTTGTACGCCATGGTGCGGAAGAAGCGCGTGGACTACGTGGATGACGACGCGCAATTGAACCGCATCCTGCTCCAGATCGGCACCGAGGAAGTGCAGTTGAAGAACCTCGCCGACGGCAAGCTCATGGTCCGCGAGCAACTGGTCGAGGTGCTGTTGCTCTTGGAAACGCTCGACAAGCACGCGACCTATATCCGGCGGCAGGGCGGCGACTTTGCGGAGTACATCGAGAAGCACGGCGCGAACGGGGAGTTTCCTTCCCACCTATTCAAGGTGCGCGAAGGCAATGAGGAAACCGTGCATTACTTCGTCACGAGTGATGAGCTGGAGGCGTTTCGTTCGGCCAACGCCGACCTGTTCAGCAGCGAAACCGAGTTTCGCCGCAAAGACGGCGCGACCCGCCGGGCCACCTACGCGGATTTGCACCACGAGAGCAAGGCGATCTCCGAGTTGCTGGCCAAGCTGAGCCAGAAGGGGCTTAGCGTGGAGCACTACGCGGCTCAGGACAAACCGCTGTTCGAGTTGATCGAAGGCGAGGGCGAGCGTGCAACGGTTACGCCCTTGTTCTCGATTCCGGAGATTCTCGCCGGAGTCAAGGAAGTCGGCAAGAAGGGCATCCAGGTCACCCGGTTCAAGGGACTGGGCGAAATGGACGCCAAGGAGCTTTTTGAGACCACCATGAACCCCACCAAACGCAAGCTGCTTCGGGTGGAACTGACCGACGCTGTTGAAGCCGAGGAAATGTTCACGAAGCTCATGGGCGATGAAGTCGAACCGCGCCGGCAGTTCATCGAAGACAACGCCCTGAACGTGCGGAATCTGGATGTTTGAGAAAATGGTTGACGCATGTAGTCACGCGTGACTACATTGACGACATGAAAGAGAAACGCACCACAAAATACCCGGCGCTCAAGCCGGCGGGGCTGGAACTGCGCGAAGCGGTGGCGCTCCCCGGGGTGGGCCTCACGATTCCCGTGCGCGCCGCCAAGGCCAAACTGTCGGCCTTGTTGGAGCTGGTGGCGGGTGGCGAGGAAGTGACGATCACCTCGGATGGTGTGCCCAAAGCGGTGCTGTCCCCGGTGGTCCGGCGGCAGCCGCGCAAGGTGTTCACCGGAACTTGGGAACACCTTAAGAAGATGCCCCTGCAAACCGAGGGCCCCTTCGCCGAGGAAATCATCCGGGCGGACCGGGATGGGCGGGGGTGGTAAGACGATGTACCTGGATTCCTGCGTCATTGTTAAACTGGTCAGCCATGAGCCCGACAGCGAGGCCTATCACCGCCTCGTTGCCGGGCAGCCCATTGTCACCTCCGAGCTGGCCGTGGCGGAAGTGCGGTCCGCCCTGCTCACCAAGGAGCGGGCCGGTCGGATTTCCCGCAATGATCGCCTGAAGGGCTGGCGGCTTTTCCAAAACCTGCTTCTTGAGCAGGAGTTGCTCCTGCTTGCGCTGGATCGCCGGGTCGTTGAACGCGCCGGGACGGTGATCGACCAGTGCCACCCCCGGGTGGCGTTGAGAACTTTGGACGCGATTCACGTGGCCACCGCCGAACTGCATGGTGGCGAGCAGATGTGCAGCAGTGACCAGCGCGTTTGCGAGGCTGCCGAGTTCATCGGCCTGCCCCTCGTGTCACGCCCCCTAAACCTCAAGTAGTTTTTTCTCACACAGCTTTCCCATGCCCGAAGACAACGACCAGCAAACCACCGGTGGCTCGATCTACGCACCCGACGAAAAAGTGCAGCCGATCAACGTCGCCGACGAGATCAAGGCGTCCTTTCTCGACTACTCCATGTCGGTGATCATCTCCCGCGCGCTACCCGATGCGCGCGACGGATTGAAGCCTTCGCAACGGCGCATTCTGTACGCGATGGAGAACCTCTCGCTGTTCCCCGGCCGCAAGCACATCAAGTGCGCCAAGATCTGCGGTGACACTTCGGGCAATTACCATCCCCATGGCGAGGCGGTTATTTATCCCACGCTGGTCCACATGGCGCAGGCCTGGGCCATGCGCGCCACGCTGGTCGATGGCAAGGGCAACTTCGGCTCGGTCGAGAACGATCCCCCGGCCGCCATGCGTTATACCGAGGCGCGGCTCACGCATCTCGGCGCGGCGCTCATGCAGGACATGGACCGGGACACGGTGGACTTCGTGCCGAACTACGACGAGCGGCTCACCGAGCCGACGGTTTTCCCGGCGGCCTTCCCCAATCTGCTCGTCAACGGCGGCACCGGCATCGCCGTCGGCATGGCCACCAACATTCCACCGCACAATCTCGGCGAGGTCATCGATGGCATCTGCGCGCAGATCGACAACCCCGCGATCTCGATCCTCGAATTGATGCAGCACATCAAGGGGCCGGACTTTCCAACCGGGGGCATCGTCTGCGGGCTGGAGGGCTTCAAGCAGTATTTCCACACGGGCCGGGGCAGTGTGAAGCTGCGCGGGCGGGTCGAGGTTGAGACCTTGAAGAACGGCCGCGAGCAGCTCGTCATCACCGAGATTCCCTACAACGTCAACCGGGCCGCGCTCGAAGAGCGGATCGCCGAACTGGTCAACGAAAAGATCATCACCGAAATTTCGGGGATGCGGAACGAGTCGTCCGACACCTGCCGGCTCGTCATCGAACTCAAGCGCGACGCCATCGCGCAGGTGGTCATCAACAATCTCTATAAGCATAGCCAGCTCGAGACGACCTTTGCGGCCAATGTGCTCGCCATCGACCACGGCCGGCCGAAGGTGCTCAACCTGAAGGAGCTGATCAACTGCTACATCGAGCACCGCCGTGAGGTTGTGCTGCGCCGCACACGCCATGAATTGCGGAAGGCCGAGGAGCGCGCCGAGGTGCTCGAGGGTTACATCATCGCACTGTCAAACCTCGACGAGTTCATCCGCATCATCCGCGGCTCGGCCAACCGCGAAGAGGCGAAGCTCAAGTTGCTCAAATACGAATTCAGCCGCGAGCAGGTGGAAGCGCTGGGCATCCTGATCCGCAGCAAGGCGCGCTTGAACCAGGGCCGCTACGAGTTCAGCGAGGCCCAGGCCAACTCGATTCTGGAACTCCGGCTCTACCAGTTGACCGGCCTGGAAATCGACAAGGTGCGCGCCGAATACGGCGAACTGGTCGAGAAGATCAAGGATCTGCTCGACATCCTCGCGAAGGAGTCGCGCGTGCTGGAGATCATCAAAGCCGAGTTGCGCGCGATCCAGGCGAAGCACGCCACGCCGCGCAAGACCGACCTCGTGCCCGACGAGGGCGAGATCGCCATTGAGGATCTCATCGCCAACGAGGGCGTCATCATCACCTTGACGCATGCCGGTCTGATCAAGCGCACTAACATCAGCGCCTATCGCGCGCAGAAACGCGGCGGCAAGGGCGTGATCGGCATGGCCACGCGCGAGGATTCCGTTGTCGAGGGACAGGACGCCGATTTTATCGAGCATCTGTTCACGGCGAGCACCCACGATTACCTGATGTTCTTTACGAACACCGGACGGGTCTTTGTCGAGCGCGTGCATGAAGTGCCGGACGCCGGACGCACTTCGAAAGGCCGGAGCATCGCCAACCTGCTCGAACTCCGGGCCGACGAGAAGATCGCCGCCCTGATCCGCATTGATGCAAAGCAGACCGAGGAACGCGAGGACATCACCTGGCAGCAGAAGGGTTTCCTGTTCTTCAGCACGCGCGGCGGCACCGTGAAGAAGACGCCGCTCAGTGATTTTGGCAACGTTCGCAAGGGCGGCATCATCGCCATTGGCATTGCCGAGGGCGACACCCTGATCGAGGTGAAGCTGACCTCCGGCAACGACGAAGTGATCCTCATCACTCGCAATGGCATGAGCATCCGCTTCAACGAAGCGGATGTACGCTCGATGGGCCGGCCGGCCACCGGCGTGCGCGGCATCAACCTCGAAGCGGGTGACGCCGTGGTGTCCGCCGCGATCGTCGTACCCGACGCGACCCTGCTGGTCGCGGGCGAAATGGGCATCGGCAAGCGGACCGACTTCGGTGAGTACCGGGTTCAGTCCCGCGGCGGCAAGGGCATCATCACGATGAAGACCACCGAGAAGACCGGACTCGTGGTCGGCGCGCTGACGGTGCGCACGGACGACGAGATCATGCTCATTACCGCCGGGGGCCAGATGGTGCGCACCGGTGTGAACGAGATTCGCGAGGCCGGCCGCAACACGATGGGTGTCAAGCTCGTCAACCT
>CAYXDZ010000328.1:0-4481 GCA_964463815.1 uncultured Verrucomicrobiota bacterium
CGCCCGCGCATGGCGCGCCGCTCCGTCTCATCGTGCCCGGCTGGTATGGCATGGCTTCCGTAAAATGGCTGACCCGGATCATCGCCAGCGCCCGGCCGTTCCACGGTTATTATCAAACCATCGACTATGCCTACTGGGAACGCGGTTCCAGCGCACCAACGCTCGTACCGATCACCGAGATGCAGGTGAAGGCCCAGATCGCCCGGCCTGGATTTGCGGAAGCCGTGCCTGCCGGGGAGTTGTATCGTGTTTGCGGGGCCGCGTGGACCACGGAAGCGGAGATTACGAAAGTGGAAATCAGCACGGATGCCGGCGCCACTTGGGAGCAGGCGCGCCTGATCGGGAAACCGATTCGCAACGCCTGGCGGCTTTGGGAATACGATTGGCAGGTGCCGACGAAACCGGGAAAAGCCACGCTCACGGTCCGCGCGACCGACTCAGAAGGCCGCACCCAACCCACGGAGCGCGATAAGGACCGCGGTAGTTACATCGTGAACCACCTCCTCCCGATCGAGGTGCATGTGCGGTGAACAAGATCGAACCAAGCGCTCATGAACACCACGAAGCTTACGATCCTACAGATTAACGACACTCACGGTTATCTGGAGCCTCACCCGGAGCTCTTCTGGGCGGGCGCACATGCGGAGTATCGCACGGCGGGCGGCTATGCGCGGTTGCTCACGATCTTCAAACAGGTGCGTCGGGAGCGTAATGGGGCGGTGCTCGCCCTGGATAACGGCGACACGTTTCATGGCACGTTTCACGCGGTTCATTCCGAAGGCGAAGCGCTCATCGAACCGGTGAACTTGCTGGGTCTTGATGCCTGGACGGTGCATTGGGATTTCGCTTACGGCCCGGAGCGGATGCGCAAACTCGCCGCGAAACTGAACCATCCCTTGCTGGCGTGTAATTGCTGCGTCAAAGCAACCGGCGAGCTGGCCTACCCGGCCTTCACGGTGATTGAACGCAGCGGCGTGCGCGTGGGCATCATTGGCATCGCGGCTACGATCATTGATAAGACGATGCCCGAACATTTCAGCACGGGCCTTCGTTTTACGCTCGGCAATGAGGAATTGCCCGCACACATCCGAAGCTTGCGGGAACAGGAGCGCGTGGATCTCGTCGTCGTGATCTCGCACCTCGGCTTTCCGCAGGACGTGAAACTCGCGGCAGATGTCCCCGGCATTGATGTTCTTCTCAGCGGTCACACGCATAATCGGATGGACCGACCTTTAATCGTAAATGGCACAACGATCATCCAATCGGGCTGTCACGGATCGTTTGTCGGTCGCTTGGACGTCGAACTCGACGGCGGACAAGTCGGAGCCATCCATCATCAGTTGATCCCCGTGGACGAATCGATCCCGGCCGACGCCGACATGGAACGCCTGATCGAGGCCATCGTTTCGCCGCATCGCCAGATGCTCTCCGAAGTCGTCGGCCAGACCGAGACGGCCCTCAACCGGAATACTTTTCTCGAGTCCACGATGGACAACTTCCTCCTCCAGGCGGTTGCTGAAGCTGCTGACACCCGCATCGCATTTTCCAATGGCTGGCGCTATGGCGCGCCAATCCCGCCGGGTCCGGTGACGGTCAATGACCTCTGGAATATCGTGCCACCCAACCCGCCGATTTCCACTGTGGAACTGACGGGCCAGGAGATGTGGGACATGATCGAGGACAACCTCGAACACACGCTCGCGGCGGACCCATATCAGCAGATGGGTGGCTATGTGAAGCGGTGTCTCGGCCTCACCCTCTATGTGAAGTTTGAGAATCCCGCCGGATCACGCATCCAGCAGATTTTCACGGGTGACGACGAACTGAAGCGAAAGGAGAGTTACAGGGCGGCCTTCGTGACGACTCAAGGCGTGCCGACAAAATATGGAAGCAACCGCCGCGATCTGAAGCTGCACGCTATCGACGCCCTCACGCGCTATTGCGCCGCGCACCCGGATTTAAATGCGGATCTCCGGGGCACGGTGATCGCCGTTTGAACATGACGGATCAAGGCAACGCCATCCTAACCCCAAGCATCCATGACAAGACTCGCTGAAATGCACTTCACCCACCGCGTCGGCTGGTTGCGGGCCGCAGTGCTCGGGGCCAACGACGGCATCGTATCCACCGCCAGTTTGATTGTCGGCGTGGCTGCCGCCGAAGCCAGCCGCGGCAGCGTGCTGGTCGCGGCGGTGGCCGGACTGGTGGCCGGGGCGATGTCCATGGCCGCCGGGGAATATGTTTCCGTCAGTTCCCAATCCGACACCGAGCGCGCGGATCTGGAGCGGGAGCGAGCCGAGTTGGCCACGGACGGCGAAAATGAACAGGCCGAACTCGCGGCCATCTATGTCGCCCGGGGACTTGATGCGGACCTCGCCAATCAGGTCGCCACTCAATTGATGGCCAGGGACGCACTGGGAGCCCACGCCCGCGATGAGTTGGGCATCTCCGACACTTTGAGCGCGCGGCCGGTGCAGGCTGCCTTCGCCTCGGCGGGCAGTTTTACCGTCGGCGCCGTCCTGCCGCTCCTGCTGGTTCTGATCGTGCCGCGACCAACCCTGGTCTGGACGGTTTCCGGGGGTTCACTTTTGTTCCTCGCGCTGCTGGGTGCCCTGGCCGCCCGCGCGGGAGGTTCACCGGTGTGGAAATCGGTCGCGCGCGTGACGTTTTGGGGCGCCTTGGCCATGGCCCTGACCGCCGGAGTGGGAGCGTTGTTTGGAGCCGCGCTATGACCCGGAAACAAGCCGGCGAGCAGAATCTCGGAGCAACGACCACCCGGCGATAACTCGATCATCACCAGCATCACCAGACTCACCATGAAACAAACCAACACAACCAACCGCCGCTTCGTTCTTGCCGAACGACCCAATGGCGCGCCGACAAAAAGCACGTTGCGACTCGAAACAACGGACCTCCCTTCGCCTCAAAAAGGTGAGCTGTTGCTCCGCACGGAATTCCTTTCCCTTGATCCCTACATGCGGGGGCGGATGAGCGATGCTCCGTCGTATGCCCCGCCCGTCAAAATCGGCGAAGTGATGGTGGGAGGAACCGTGGCGCAGGTGGAAATTTCCAAGCTCGAAGGTTTCACGAAAGGAGAGTGGGTTCTCTGTGCCAATGGTTGGCAGGACTACGCCCTGTCGGACGGAGAGGGGGTTACCTCCCTGGGCCATGATCCCGGGCATCCGTCCTGGGCTTTGGGAGTCACCGGGATGCCGGGATTCACCGCGTGGGCCGGGCTGACAAAAATTGGGGTTCCGAAAGCGGGCGAAACCCTTGTGGTGGCGGCGGCCACCGGACCAGTTGGGGCCACGGTCGGCCAGCTCGGAAAAATTCTCGGCTGCAAGGTGGTCGGCATCGCCGGTGGCGCGGAGAAATGTGAATACGCGGTCAAGACCCTTGGCTTGGATGCTTGCCTTGATCATAAATCTCCCGACTTCAGCCACGAGTTGGTCGCGGCCACTCCTGCAGGAATCGATATCTATTTTGAGAGTGTCGGTGGCAAGGTCTTTGACGCGGTTCTCCCTCAACTCAATACCGGGGCGCGCGTGCCCGTGTGCGGCCTGGTTTCGCAATACAACGCCACCAGCCTCCCCGCAGGCCCCGATCGCCTGGGTTACCTGATGGGGCAGATCTTGCGGAAACGGATCACCCTGCGGGGCTTCATCATCTTCGAGGATTTCGGGTCCCTCTATCCTGAATTCGCAGCGGCGATGGGTGCGTGGCTGAAGGCAGGGAAAATCCACTACCGCGAGGACATTGTGGATGGATTGGAACAGGCGCCCGCGACCTTCATCGGGCTGTTGGCAGGAAGAAATTTCGGCAAATGCGTAATTCGCGTTGGCCCCTCAAAATAAACAACCAAACCAAACGCTATGAAAGTTCTCATGATCCTAACCTCCCACGACAAGCTGGGTGACACCGGCAAGCAGACCGGCTTCTGGCTGGAAGAATTCGCGGCGCCTTACTACGTCCTGCTGGATGCCGGAGCGGAAATCACCCTGGCATCTCCGGCGGGCGGGCAACCACCGCTCGATCCGCAAAGCGACGTTCCCGATGCGCAAACAGAAGCGACCAAACGCTTCAAACAGGACGATGTCGCACAGCGTGCGCTCGCCAACACGACCCGGTTGGCCGAGATCGATGCCGACGGCTTTGATGCGGTCTTTTACCCGGGTGGGCATGGCCCGCTTTGGGATCTGGCGGAAAACGCAGACAGCCAGCGCATCATCGAAGCGTTCATCGCGGCGGATCGCCCGCTGGCCGCGGTGTGCCACGCTCCGGCAATCTTCCAGCACCCGAAAGGGGCGGACGGAAAATCGTTGATCTCGGGTCGCCGCGTGACCGGCTTTACGAATACCGAGGAAGCGGCCGTTGGCCTCACGGAAATTGTTCCGTTTCTTGTCGAGGACATGCTTAAAGCGAATGGCGGTCTTTATGAAAAAGGCCCGGATTGGGGTTCTTATGTGGTGGTCGATGGCAAG
>CAYXDZ010000329.1:0-1699 GCA_964463815.1 uncultured Verrucomicrobiota bacterium
CTCACCGGCCAGTTGATGGCTGGTTTTCAAGACCAGCCCGAATCGGCCTACTTTTTCGCGCTGGACGTGGGCGCGCGGTATCACTTTGCGACCGGCGGCCGGTTGATGCCCTTCATCGCGGGCAACGTCGGCGTGTCCGCCACGGACATCGGGGGGCCGGACCTGAGCGGTGTCTTCCAGTTCAACGAGCAGATCGGCGCGGGCGTGCGTTACTTCATCAACGACCGGCAGGCCATCGTGCTCGAATACTTCCTCCAGCACATTTCAAACGCAGGAATCAGCTACCCCAACAAGGGCGCGAACACCCACTTCGTGAGCCTGGGCTTTGCCTGGCTATTTTGAATCGTTCGAACGTGAGGTCGGCGGGCTAATGGCATGAAGCCCACTGCTTGAGCGGACGTAAACCGTGCCATCCGGACTTCTGGCGGGCTGGCTGAGTCCTTGATGATCTTTGCGACCAAATCCCAGCTTCTGGTTCACCCTAAAGCGCGGAAAATTCAGAAACATCAGCGGATCGAAGCGCCCGGCAAAGTCCACCCGCCACTCCTCGCGGCCGTCCGGTGTCAACTGCATCAGGGCGGCCCGCTCGGTGCCAAAGCTGAAGGAGGTTGGCGAGTGTGGAATGGCGAGGGTTTCCTCATAAGCCAGTAGCAAACGGTCCTCTTGGGTCACTTGCAGGTCTGTCGCAGATCCGGGCGGTACGCGCATACCTTTGTCGAATGCTGACAGAATTTTTCCACTTCGGTTGAGCCGGTAAACGTACCTATTGCCAGTGCTGAGCAGGATTTCCCCGCCCGAGCTGAATTGCGGACTTCCCTGAATGTAGGGACCGTAAGTCTGGTTGGTCCGCGGCACCGGAAAAGTGAGCAGATCCGTCGTCCAGCGGGGGCTTCCATCCGGGTTCAGCGCGTGAATCGTGGACCCGGTTCCCACGACCCAGAAACCCTCGGCCGAGTATCCCAGCCCTCTGGGCGGAAAACGATTTGTGAGTTCGCGTTGTGCGAGGACGATACCATCACGGTCGAAGAGATAAAAATGCTGGTCGTGCGAGACCACGCCGATGTTGCCCTCTGGCGTGAGCGATGGCGGGCTCTCGATGATTCCTTGGGTGGCAAACTTCCAGCGGGTCGAACCGTCTGGATTCAATGCGTAAACATTGGAGCTGTGCCCGCTGAAATAGATCGTACCATCCGGGGCTACCGCTGGCGTTACCACCGTGTTGCCCGTGACCATGAAAAACCAGTTGGTTTTTCCTGCCGGGGTCACGCTCGCCAGCCCGCCTGCTTGTCCAACTCCGGACCAGGGGACGTAGATATTCCCCTCGGGACCGACCACCACCTCACGCACCATCCCCAGGCCGAGTTTCACGACCCATTTTTCCCGTCCGCCCGGATCAATCGCGACGAGTTCACCCCATCGGTTGCCGATATAAATCGTCCCGTCGCTGCCCACCACGGGCGGAAACAACTGACTCAGTCGATCGAACTCGTTGTCGGCCAGAAAACGATGGCCAGCAAACCGCCAAGCAGTGGCAAAATGAAAACCCACCAAGTCCGCTTCCTTGATTTCATGATGCGGGCCAAATTGCCGCATCCGCCACCAGTTTGTCGATCCTTTGCTGCGACCCCGCTACAACTTCACGTCGAACATCTCCCGTTGGATGTCGCCGTCGGCCACGCGGGTGACGCCGCCGGTCATC
>CAYXDZ010000329.1:1799-4473 GCA_964463815.1 uncultured Verrucomicrobiota bacterium
ATCTCCGGCAGCAGGATGACGCAATGCGGGTTGCCGATCGTCGCCGCACAATAGGTGAACGTCCGGTCGCCGACGGTGATGGATTCGTTCAGCACCTCGCGTTCGGGACCGGTGACGGGAATCTTGCCGGCGGCGAAGCTGACCTGCCCCATCTCGACGCGGACCTTCTGCCCGCCCGCGAACACGGTGGAGCGCACCATCCCGCCCTTGGTTTCGATGGCGAATTCTTTGTCTTCATCGACCATCTTCTTGTCGAACAGGAAACGGGAGAAGATGCGCAGGCCGTTGCCGCTCTTTTCTGCTTCGCTGCCGTCCGGGTTGAAGATTTTCAGGGCGTATTTGGCCTCCTTCGAGGGCAGGGGACCGAAGAGGATGCCATCCGAGCCGACGCCGAAATGCCGGTGGCAGATCGTGCGGATGCAATCGGTGGTCAGGGGCTTTTCGCAGTCCTTGGGTTCGATGACGAGGTAATCGTTTCCGAGGGCGTGATACTTGTGGAACTTCATGCCGGGGCGGGACGTTACCGGTCAGCGCCGGGGATTCAATGAATAATTCCCGCCCTTGACGCAAGTAATAGGGCTTCAAAAGGATTCCGCCGCGTGCTGTGCTCGCCGCGTGCAAACCGGCCGGCTCAAACGGGGTCTCCGCACCACCGCGGTGGGCCTGGTGGTGAACTTTGCCCTGGCCACGGGCAAACTGGTGGCCGGATGGGTGGGCCACTCCCACGCTTTGATCGCCGATGGCGTGGAGTCTCTCGCCGATCTGTTGAGTTCCGTGATCGTCTGGCGCGGACTCGTCGTGGCGGCGGAACCGCCGGACCAGGATCATCCCTACGGGCACGGCAAGGCGGAACCGCTGGCCGCCGCGCTCGTCGCCCTCATGCTGCTCTCGGCGGCGGTCTGGATCGCGTGGACCTCGGTGGGCGAGATTCTGCGGCCGCACGATTCCCCCGCGCCGTTTACGTTGGCCGTGCTGATCGTCGTGGTGCTGATCAAGGAGACGCTGTTCCGCTGGGTCTGGGGCGAAGGCGAACAACTCGACAGCAGCGCGGTGCGGGGTGATGCCTGGCACCATCGCAGCGACGCCATCACGTCGCTCTGCGCGGCAATCGGGATCACGGTAGCGCTGCTGGGCGGACCCGCTTATGCCGTGGCGGATGACATCGCGGCGCTGCTGGCCTCGGGAATCATCGCCTGGAACGGCTGGCGGCTCTGGCGGTCCGCACGCGATGAGCTGATGGATGCCGCCGTGGACGAACGGGTGGTGGGGGAGGTTCGCGCTGTCGCGGGGGCCGTGCCTGGCGTGTCCGGCGTGGAGAAATGTTTTGTGCGCAAAATGGGCCCGAGCCGGTTTGTGGACATTCACGTTGAAGTCGCGCCCGAGTTGACCGTTCAACGCGCCCATGAGATCGCCCATGAAGTGAAGGCAGCCCTGCGCCGGCATCGTCCGGAAATTGCCGATGTCATGGTGCATGTGGAGCCGGCGGGTCGGGCGGAGGAAGAGTGTTCAACTTAAGCCCGCTGGGCCTGTGCTTTATTGATTCAATTTCGCCATTGTCATCGGCAGGTGAACTTCCGAAGCTTTTGCCCTCACATGTTCCGGCTCGATAACAAGATCACCCTCATCACCGGCGCGGGTTCCGGCATCGGTGCCGCCATCGCGCAAACCTTCGCCCGGGCCGGCGCGACCGTGCTTGTGGCGGATCGTGATCAGGCGGCCGGTGAAAAGACCGTCGGTGAAATCAAGCAGGCCGGCGGTCAGGCGGGGTTCGTCCTGCTCGACATCGCGCGGGAGGACGATTGCCAGCGGGTGTCGGCCGATGTCCTGCAATCGCACGGCCGTCTCGATGTGCTTGTAAACAACGCCGGCATCGGCCATGTCGGGACGATTCTCCAGACCGAGGGCCAGGATCTCGACCGCCTGTATGCCGTGAACGTCCGCGGCGCGTTCAATCTCTGCAAAGCCTTCCTGCCCGCGATGCTGGAGCGGAAGTCCGGCAACATCATCAACCTGGCCTCCATCGGCGGCGTGGTCGGCATCAAGGACCGGCTGGCGTATTGCACCACCAAGTTCGCCCTTGTCGGCCTGACCAAGTGCCTCGCGCTGGATCACGCCCGGGACGGTGTGCGTGTGAACTGCATTTGTCCGGGGCGTGTCGAGACCCCGTTCGTCTCCGCGCGCCTGAAAGAGTATCCTGATCCGGAGAAGGCGTATCGCGAGATGGCTTCGACCCAGGCCATCGGCCGCATGGGCAAGCCGCAGGAGATCGCCGCCGCCGCACTTTATCTCGCGAGCGACGAGGCGGCCTTCGTCACCGGCACCGCGCACCTGACCGATGGCGGCTGGAGCGCGGGCTACATCGCGGGATGAGTTTGCGTAGCTCCCCGGCCGCGTCGGCCGCTGTAAGGGCGGCCCTCTTGTCGCCGCTCCCCTGCCGACGGTGTCATGTCCTGAAGGGGGACAACATTTTCCGGGGAACAAGACGAAACTTTTGCCTGCTGCCGGGGTTTGTCACTGCATTGATTCGCCGGAAACCGGGATCTGGGCCATGTTGACGGGCTTGTCAGCGGGGCCGGGATTGGGGCAGGGTTTATGGCATTGACGTTGCTAAACCACAATTGCGGTTGGCCGCAGGTAATTCGTGAACCGTTTATGCAATCATGTAAACCACCTG
>CAYXDZ010000330.1:0-4466 GCA_964463815.1 uncultured Verrucomicrobiota bacterium
GAGCGCTGAAGGAACTCACGCCGGGAGAGGGGAGCGGTGGCTTTCATGCGCTGATCGAAGCACCGGATCACTTTCATTTCAAAGGAGTTCTGCCCGGCGCGTAAAAAGTTGCTTGCGCGTCAGGGTGGTGTTCAGTAATTTCTGTCAATACAGAAATGAAACAACTCTCACCAGTCGAACAGAAGTTCATCCTCCACTGGGGCGAGATGGGCACGCGGTGGGGGATCAACCGCACGGTGGCGCAGATTCACGCGCTGCTTTTCATTTCGCCCAAGCCGCTCAATGCCGAAGACATCTGCGAGGCCCTGGCTGTCGCCCGCTCAAACGTGAGCACCAGCCTCAAGGAACTTCAAGGCTGGGGCATTGTCCGCATGGTCCATGTGCTCGGTGACAAGCGCGACCATTTTGAATCCTTGAAGGACGTATGGGAATTGTTCCGAACCGTGCTGAATGAGCGCAAAAAGCGCGAGATTGACCCCACCCTCGCCGTGTTGCGCGAGTGCATCACCGAGGCTGAGAAAGACGCGGCCACAGGGGAATACGCCGAGACCCGGATGCGCGAGTTGGCGGACTTCTTCGAGGTCAGCACCGGCTGGTATGCGCAGGTCAGCAAGTGGCCGACCTCGGCGGTGACCAAGCTCCTGACCCTGGGCGACAAGGCGCGCAAGTTAATGGGTCTGGGCGATGGCTGACGCTGCTTTTTATTTAACCATGTATTTCTGTGAATACCGAAATTACAGATACAGAGAACGACGCCGCTGATCGAGGTTGGATCTTCTATGACGCCGAGTGTGGTTTCTGTGTGGAGACGCGCAATTGGATCGGGCCCGTTTTTGAGGCGCGCGGGTTTCGCTGGCTGCCAATCAACAGTCCGACTGCGGCACAAATCCTGGGCCTGAGTGCCAGGGAACGCCCGGGTGAGATGAAACTTCGTCTTGCGGACGGAAGCTTGTGCGGTGGTGTGGAGGCTTGGGTCGTAATGTGTCGCTCCGTGTGGTGGCTGTGGCCCTTTGGCGTGATGATAAGCCTGCCGATTCTCAACCGGATCGCCAAGGGGGTTTACCGCTGGATCGCTCACAACCGTTATTGCATCGGTGGCAGGTGTGCCGTGAGGAAAGGAGGCGAACTGTGAAGCTTCAACTTCCCGTCATTCAGGGCGTCATCGTGCGCCGGTTGCTGGTGAACTTCCGCGTGCGACCCGATGTCATCCGGCCGCTGCTGCCTGTGTCCTTTCGGCCGAAACTGGTTCACGGCTGGGCACTGGCCGGACTCTGCTTGATCCGCCTGGAAGCCGTGCGACCCAAGGGACTGCCCGCGGCGCTGGGGCTGGCTTCGGAGAACGCGGCCCACCGCATTGCCGTGGAATGGGATGAAGCCGCCGGGGCGCGGGAGGGCGTCTTCATCCTGCGCCGCGAGACGGATTCGCGCGTGAACGAGGTGCTGGGAGGCCGCGTGTTTCCGGGCATCCATCAACGGGCACGCTTCCAAGCGTGGGAAACCGGGCAACGGATCAAGCTCAGCGTGACTGAAGCGGATGGACGACCACTCGTACGCATCGCCGGCCGCGCGGGAGAACCCTGGCCGGCCGGCTCGGTCTTCGGTTCCCTCGCCGAGGCATCGGCGTTCTTCCAGCGCGGGAGTTGCGGCTGGTCACCGGACGGCCGGGGCGGTTGCGAGGGATTGGAGATCAGCATCGCCAACTGGAGCGCCGAGCCGTTCTTGGCGGAGCATGTCGAGTCGGCTTTCTTCGCTGACCGCCACCGGTTTCCGCCCGGCAGCGTCGAGTTCGACAGCGCCCTCCTGATGCGGAATCTCAAGCACGAATGGCGGGTGTTGCCCGCGTTGCCCGCGCGAAAGGAGGCCGCATGAGCCGCATTACCCACGATCTCTGTGATTGGCTGGGCGTGCCGCATCACCACCCCGGTGGGAGCCGATGTGAGAAGGCTCAAACCTTCCGGAGTGAAGCGCCTCCTGCTCATCCGCGAAACTTGGTGGATGCCGCTGGCTTCCCGGACCCGGCACTCCCGGACTCCAACATTCCAGTCCTGGACCAGAGCCTCCTCACGTCGGCTCCTACAAAGGCTGGCCGGCAGCTCATCCTCGCCGGGGGCAGCGGCTTTCTTGGAAAACTGCTTGCCCGGCACTTCATCGCGCGGGGTTGGGGCGTCATGGTGTTCACGCGCCAGCCGCGCGGGAAAAGGGCCGGGGTGCGAGAAGTTTATTGGGATGGAGAGCATCTGGGCAAATGGGTGCGCGCACTCGAAGGGGCCGACGCCGTGATCAACCTCGCCGGGCGCTCGGTGAACTGCCGTTACCACGCGCGGAACCGCCGGCTCTTGCTGGACTCGCGCGTGAATGCGACGCGCGTGCTCGGCGAAGCCATTGCCCGTTGCGGCCGGCCGCCGCGCGTTTGGCTGAACTTCAGCACGGCCACCATTTACAAACACACGTTCGGTCCGGCCTGGGATGAAGCCGGCGAAATCGGCGCGACGCCCGAGGCCAAGGACGCCTTTTCCATCGAAGTCGCCACCGCCTGGGAACGCGCGTTCAACGAAGCCGTCACTCCGCGCACGCGCAAGGTCGTGTTGCGCTCGGCGATGGTCTTCGGCCTGAGCGATGATGCGAACAACGTATTTCGCGTGCTGCGCCGACTCGTGCGTTGCGGCCTCGGCGGGCGGATGGGCAACGGCCGGCAGTTTGTTTCCTGGATTCACGAAACGGACTTCTGCCGCGCGGTGGAGTTCTTGATCGACCGCGAAGACCTGCATGGTCCGGTGAATCTCGCCGCGCCCCATCCACTCACCAACGCCGACATGATGGCGGTGCTGCGGCGCGTGTCGAAAAGGGCGGTCGGCCTGCCCGCGGCGGAATGGATGCTCGAGCTCGGCGCGTTTTTTCTGCGCACGGAAACCGAGTTGATCATCAAGAGCCGGCGGGTGATCGCCGGCCGGCTTCGCAAGGCCGGTTTCCAGTTCCAGTTCGAGCAACTCGAAGCCTCCGTGCGCGATCTGGAGTCGCGGCTGGCGAATCGTGTCTGACGGGTCTGAACCGTTTTGTTATCAGCGCGCGGCCGCCCGGCATTCCTCGATCAACCGGGCGTACGTCCGCTCGGCGTGATCGTAGGCGGCGTGGAAGTCGGCGATCTCGTTCTGGCCCATGAAACGCAGCTTCTGGGTGCGGCATTGCTTCACCCCGGCGAGACACCACTCCGCGCTTTTCACCGACGCACGGATTGGCTGTCCGCCGACCTCGATGAAGATTGGGTTGGTGTGCGCGGACGGCAGGATGCGCAACGCCACCCAACTGCTCTTCTCGATGGGCACGTCGAAGCTGATGTCCGCCAGATCGCCGTCGGCCTCGATCTCCTTCCGCGCGACCGGGTAACCGTTCACGATGACTTCGACCGGCACTTTGCGCGTCTCGCCGATGCGCGCCCATTCGACGCTCCAGAACGGCCGCGTGCCGGGCCCGCCCCACGGCGGCTGGGCGTCGGCGCGTTTGTTGAAATACGGATTGATCTCCTCGGGCAACATGGCCGCAACCTTCGCCGAGAGCTTCACGTTGCCGGCGTTCGCCAGTCGCAGCGTGCTGTCGCCCACGCCCATGAGCTGTTCGTTCGCCTTGAAGTCGAGCAAGTGGCTCTTGCCGTCGCCGACGTAATTGCGTCCCGCGCGAATTCCCTCGCACCAGTCCTCGTAGTTGAGTTCGCCGTCGAGCTTCACGTAGCTGCGACCGAGTCCCACGCGTTCGCCGTAGATGCAGGGGAAGTCCGTCTCGCCGCTGATGCGCGTGCGAAAGCCGACGTTCAACGTGTGATACCAGATGTTCAACTCCCAGACGTACGGGGTGTCCACGGTGGAAATGAAATCCACGGCCGGCACCAGCTCGCCGTCCGGGCCGGGCACCTCGTGCGTGACATCGACGATGTACTCATTCGCGCCGATGCCGTCGAAGGGCGGCACCTCGTAATTGGGCAGTTCGGTGGACTTCACCGCCAGGCCCCAGCCGGAATGCGCCGGCCCGGCGAGCGCACCCTGCGCCTTGGCCCACTTGAGCGTGTTCAAGCCCAGCTTCGGCCAGTGGTGTTTCGAGTCGCCGCCGGGATACATCTGGTCCTTGAGCCGGAGCAGGCAGAGATGCCCGCTTTCGTGCGAGCCGAAGCCCGACACCTCGATGTCGTAACGCAGGAGGTAAGGATACTGCGAAACCACGTCGTCCTTGCCGGTGAAAAACTGCTTCTGATAATCGAAACACGGCCCCCAGGTCAGGTTTGCGCCGACTTTCAAGTCCTCGCCCATGATGTGCCGCTGCATGTCCGGCGCGTGAACGCCCTCCGTCGGGCTCGCGTAATGCGCGCAACCCGCCGCGTGAATGTGGTGATCGCCCGACCACCAGCCCATTAACGAAGGATCGATCCAGCGTTTCGCCATGAAGCTCAGGTCCGTCGTCTGCGGGCCAACGGTTAC
>CAYXDZ010000331.1:0-4456 GCA_964463815.1 uncultured Verrucomicrobiota bacterium
CTGGCGCGGCGTAACCTGCGGTTGACGGGGCTGCCGAAGTTCACGGCCGTGTGCTTGGTGATCGGCTACGGCTGGCTCGCGCTCGCGGGGGCGCTGCTGGCCGCCTGCACTCCGTTGCAAACGGGTGCCAGCTACGACGCCGTGCTGCACGCCTTTTTCCTGGGCTTCATCTTCGCCATGATCTTCGGGCACGCACCGATCATCTTTCCGGCCGTGCTCCGACTGGGCATGACGTTCTCGCCCCGGCAATACGCCCATGTTTGGTTGTTGCTCGGGACGCTCGGCGTGCGCGTGGCTGCGGATCTGGCCGGCTGGGTGGAAATCCGGTCCTGGGCCGCTGCGGGTAACGCGGGCGCGCTGGCGCTCTTCCTCGGCAACACGCTGGCGGCGGCGTGGAGCGGGCGGACGGAATCGCGCGGAGGCTTGACCTGCATCAAGCAGGAAAGCCCGCCGGCCGCCGATGTCTTAACCATCATGAAGCATGACCCAGATCAAATCCGCCCGAACCCCGCCGGGCTATGGTCGGCTCGTGAACGGCAGACTCTTTGAGAAAGAACTTGAATCGCGAACCCCTCAACCGAAACTGAAAATCCAAGCTATGAAACCCCGACCGATCCAACTCCGCAACCTCGTTGCCGGTGTGTGCGCCGCGACCCTGGTTGCCGGCCTGACCGCGCAGGGCGCTGAAACCGCCGTCCCCGCCACCAAACCCAAACCGAACGACCCGACGATCCAGGGCGAAGAGCGGGCGGTGCTCACCCAACCGCCGTTCGTGCCGCCGCCGATCACCCGGAAGCACGCGACCAAGGTCATTGTAAACCTCGAGGTGCGCGAAGTAGTGAAGCGCATCGCCGACGGCGTGGACTACGCTTTCTGGACCTTCGGCGGCGATGTACCCGGCAGCTTCATCCGCATCCGTGAGGGCGACCTGGTGGAGTTTCACCTCGAGAATCATCCTTCGAGCAAGATGCCGCACAACATCGACCTGCACGCCGTGACCGGTCCCGGCGGCGGCGCGGCCTCGTCCTTCACCGCGCCGGGTCACAAGTCGCAGTTCTCTTTCAAGGCGATGAATCCGGGGCTTTACGTTTATCACTGCGCGACCGCGCCCGTCGGGTTGCACGTCGCCAACGGCATGTATGGGTTGATCCTCGTGGAGCCGAAGGAAGGGCTCCCGCCGGTGGACCGCGAATACTACGTGATGCAGGGCGAGTTCTACACGGTGGGCCGCTACGGCGAGGAAGGTTTCCAGCCGTTTGATCAGCGGAAAGCCGAGGACGAGCGACCGAGCTACGTCGTGTTGAACGGTGCCGTCGGCGCGCTGGTCGGCGACAAGGCCATCAAGGCGAAAGTCGGCGAAACCGTGCGGCTCTACCTGGGCAACGGTGGACCGAATCTCATCTCCTCGTTCCACGTCATCGGCGAGATTTTCGACCGGGTCTATTCCGAGGGAGGTATCAAGGTCTCGCAGGAACAGGTGCAGACCACGCTTATTCCCGCCGGCGGTTCGGCGATCGTCGAGTTCGGTGTCGAAGTGCCCGGCACCTACATCCTCGTGGATCACTCGTTGTTCCGCGCGTTCAACAAGGGCGCGCTCGGCATGTTGAAGGTCGAGGGCGACGAGAACCTGCTCGTGTATTCCGGCAAGGAAGTTGATGCCGTGTACCTGGGCCAGCAGGCCGAGGCCGGCTCCGACGCGCAACGCCGCGTGGCCGAACTAGAAGCCGCGCGCAGCGAAGCCATCAGCGCCAATCCGGAGATCGCCAACCTGACGAAGGAAATTCAAATCGAGCGCGGCAAGGGCGTCTATATGCAGACGTGCTTCGTGTGCCACCAGATCGAGGGCCAGGGCATCCCCGGCCAGATTCCCCCGCTGGCGGGCGCGGATTACCTGATGGCGGACAAGGACCGCTCGATCCGCATTGTGTTGCAGGGCATGACCGGCGAGGTCGTCGTCAACGACAAGAAGTACAACGGCATCATGCTGCCGATGAACAATCTCTCCGACCACGAGATCGCCAACGTGCTCACCTACGTGCGCAACAGTTGGGGCAACAGCGGCGAAGCGGTGAAGGCCGACGATGTGCGTCGCATCCGCTCCGCGCTGCCCCCGCCCAGCCTGAGCCAGACCGAGTCGTTCGAATGATCAACCGGGACCGTTCATGAAGCTCCTTCTTCCCACCACCGGTGTGGTGCTCCTCGCGCTCGGCCTGTTCACCGGGCCGGCCCCGGCGGCCGCACCGGTGGACATGGTGACCGTGCCCGCCGGCTTGCACCGGCCGCTCTTCACCACGGCGGAGGAGCCCAAGCTCGTGCCCGTCGCGGCGTTCCTGATGGATCGCCTGCCCGTCACCAACAGCGACTTCCTCGAGTTCGTGCGGGCCAACCCGCGCTGGCAACGCTCGCAGGTGAAGCGCCTCTTCGCCGACGAACATTACCTCAAGCATTGGGCGGGTGATCTCGAACTCGGAGCACAAGCCCGCACCAATCAACCGGTCGTCTGGGTGTCGTGGTTTGCCGCCAAAGCCTACGCCGGCTGGCGGGACAGGCGGCTGCCCACCGTCGCCGAATGGGAATACGCCGCCGCCGCGAGCCCGACGCAACTGGACGGCCGCAACGATCCGTTGTTCCAACGCGCCTTGCGGCAGTGGTATTCCACCCCGGCACCGGACGAATTGCCGCGCGTCGGCGCCGGACTCGCCAACGTCTTCGGCGTACGCGATCTACACGGCCTCATCTGGGAATGGACCTCGGACTTCAACAGCGCGATCGTCACCGGCGACGCGCGCGGCGACACCGGCCTCGAGCGCCTGCTCTTCTGTGGTGGCGGCTCGGTGGGCGCGCAGGACACGCAGAACTTCCCGGCCTTCATGCGCTACGGCTTTCGCAGCAGCCTGAAGGCGGCCTACACCGTCCACAACCTCGGCTTTCGTTGCGCGCGCGATCTGCCGGCCACTCCGGCGACGGACGCGGAACCTGCCATCACCTTGAAGCCTTAACCTGGGCACGCCTCCAACCAGCACTGCCCTCAACTGAACCTTGAAAATGACAACCTTCATCATCGGCTGCCTCACGCTGCAACTCGCGGTGGCCGCGCTCGCGGATGAACCCGCCGCGAAAGAGCTGCCGCCGTGCTGCCAGAAGGAACTTGCGCCCGGCAAACCACTCACCGACGGATCGCTTTACCAGCTCGAATCAAAATGGACTTCGGACGTCGGCCGCGAGATCCGGCTCGGCGTGCTGCGCGGCAAACCGCAGGTGGTGGTGATGTTCTTCGCCACGTGCGAATTTGCCTGCCCCATCCTGTTGCACGACATGAAACGGCTCGAAGCCGCGTTGGCGGAAAAAACGCGTGACGAGGTCGGCTTTGTCCTCGTGACCTTCGATTCGCAACGAGACACCGTGGCCGCCCTGCACGCCTACCGCGAAAAGCAGCAGCTCTCACCGAAACGGTGGACTCTGTTGCGCGGCGAACCCGACGACGTGCGCGAACTCGCCGCGTTGCTCGGCATCAATTATCAACGCGACGCCCGCGGCCAGTTCGCCCACTCGAACATCATCACCCTGTTGAATCGCGAGGGTGAGATCGTGCATCAGGTCAACGGACTCAACACCAGCGTCGAGGAGCCGGCCAAAATCCTCACCCGCCTCACCCAGGAATAACATGCCTCCCGTTGCCAAATTCCAACGCTTCGATGTCCGCACCGTGCTGGCCGCGGGCGGCGATCCTTTGAGCGAAATCCGCCGCAAGCTGGACACGCTGCCCGCTGACGGCGGCCTGCTGGTCATCGCCCCGTTTCTCCCCTCCCCGTTGATCGAGCGGCTGGGCGGTGAAGGCTACGCCTCGCGCGTCGAGCGGGGCGGCAGCGCCGGCTGGATGGTGTACTTCTGGCGGGATTGATTCATAGCCGGCTGCAACTCTTGCCCGCTGGTTGCCGGGAAGCGACCAAGGGAGACCGCTTCAACACGTGAAGCAACGCCACAAACCCGGCGATGAAGGCCAGTCCAACGAGGCCCTCCCGCAAGTTCGGCGGAACAATGAGGATGAAGCCCGCGTCCTTCACGAGCGCGGCGAGGCTTGGGACACGGCTATTGCGCGCCAGCGTCGTGGAGTGCGGTGGCCCTCCACCGCTTTCCCCGGGCGGCTCCGCACTGGTAAAACGACCCCCACTCCCCCGGCGGCACCCTCACAAAGCGCCAGAGGACGGGCGCACTCCACTATCATTGTGGAGAGCGGCTGTGTGCGGAGCACCAGCCGCAGACCAGAAAGCGCCCTCAACGCGATCTTTCTTGGAGCTGCTGTGGCTGGTCGAAACGACACAGCCGCGCTCCGGGTCCAAAAATGAGAATTGCTGCCGCGCGAGGGACGGATTGACCGGACTCAGGACTTGCCTGTCCGGAGTGAATGGCTTATTCCCAACGCACTATGTGGAACCAAGGGCCAGCACTCCCCCCA
>CAYXDZ010000332.1:0-4446 GCA_964463815.1 uncultured Verrucomicrobiota bacterium
CGCGGACACATTGCTTCACGGCTTCGTCTCTGGTGAGCCCCCTCGGATCGCCGGCGAAGACACGCAAGTGCGGCGCGCCCATCACGGCGCAGTGGTCAATCCACGTTTTCACGCCGGCTATCTCCGCATCGAGCCGGGCTCCGTCCGGCAGGGCGAACGTGTTGCCCACCGCCGAGCCGCTGATGGCCACACCGCGCAGGAAAGCATGGCGTTTCAACTTGAGCAGGTATTCACGAGTGACCGTCTTCGGAAAATAGTAGGCGGTCAGTTCAACTCCTTCGCAGCCGTGATCCGCCGCGAAGTCGATGAAGGCCGGCAAGTCGATCAGCTTGGCTGCGTCCACCTTGAGCGAGCGTTCGTGCGAAGCACCCTTCATGTAGTCACGGAAGGAGTAGGCGGCGAGGCCGAGCCGAAATTGTGGTGAGCCGGCCCGCTGGAGCGCGGCGGCCGACCGGGCACCGGGTGTCAGACACAGGGCGGCAAGGCCGAGCGTCGAGTGCGCGAGGAAATGACGGCGGGAAGTAAGCGGGTTCATGGCTGTGGAGACTGGCGCTTGCTGCCATGCAAACGCAAAACGAAACTGCACGATCCAGCGAAGAATCCACCAATCTTTAATAATCTTGACCGCTAAAGCTCCCGCTCTTTTACTAGCTGCCCACAGGCACTATTCATGTTTGCGCAGCTTAAAAGCCTCTTTTCCAACGACATTGGAATCGACTTGGGCACCGCCAATTCCCTCGTTTACGTCCGCGACCGGGGGATCGTCCTGCGTGAACCTTCCGTCGTCGCCATTCAAGCCGGGACCACCAACGTGCTCGCCGTGGGCGAGGAGGCCAAGCGGATGCTGGGCCGCACACCGGGAAATATCGTGGCCATTCGCCCCATGAAGGACGGGGTAATCGCTGATTTTGAGATCACCGAGGCCATGCTGCGACACTTCATCCAGAAGGTTCATCACCGGAAATTGATCGCCCCCCGGGTGGTCGTCGCCGTGCCCTCGGGCATCACCGAAGTCGAAAAACGGGCCGTGAAAGACTCGGCCACGCACGCCGGCGCGCGGGAGGTGTATTTGATCGAGCAACCCATGGCCTCGGCCATCGGCGTCGGTCTCCCCGTGCATGAACCGGCGGGCAATATGATCGTGGACATTGGCGGTGGCACCTGCGAGATCGCGATCATATCGCTCGCGGGCATCGTTTTCAGCCGGAGCCTGCGGGTCGGCGGGGACGAGTTTGACGACACCATCGTCGCCTACATGAAACGGGCCTACAACCTGATGATCGGTGAACGCACCGCGGAAGAGATCAAGTGGAAGATTGGTTCCGCTTTTCCGCTGGAGCAGGAGTTGACCATGGAAGTCAAAGGCCGCGATCTTGGCGCCGGTTTGCCCAAGACATTGGTCGTGCGGTCCGAGGAAATTCGCGAAGCTTTGCAGGAGCCCCTTTCCAGCATTCTGGAATCGATCCGCATCACCCTTGAACGCTGCCCCCCCGAACTCTCGGCCGACCTGGTCGATCGCGGGATTGTCATGGCCGGCGGCGGGGCGTTGTTGCGGGGCATCGACCGCCTGGCGGCGGAGGAGACGGGGCTGCCGGTCCACATCGCCGACGATCCGCTGACCGCGGTGGCGACGGGCACCGGCCGGGTGTTGCAGGAGTTGCAGTTCCTCAAACGGCTTTCCTCCTCCGGAGGGCGTGGTTAGCCGCGCCCCGCGTTCGCCCTCCCTCCTGCCGGGGGTGGTGCGATGTTTAAGCGACCTCTCTATATTTTTTGCGCGCTCGCGCTGCTGCTCGTGGGGGTGTTCCTCATCCTCCAGAGCACTTGGGGCACCCGGATGAAGCTCACCGTCGGCAGCCTCTTTCTGCCGCTCTTCGGCCTGTCCTCGACCGTTGAAACGGGCTTGAGCAAGGCCGCCAACAAGGTCACCCCCCGCGACGTGCTGCTGAAGGAACTCGAGGAGTTGCGCGTGGAAAACCAGAAGCTCCGCGTGCTCGGCCAGCAGGCCCAGGAAGTCTTCCTGGAAAACCAGCGCCTTCGTGGAATGCTCGACCGCCAGGCGCAGGCACCCTGGCGGGTCAAGGCCGCCCGGGTCGTCGGCCGCGACCCCGCCAACTGGTGGCGCATGGTCCACATCGATGTCGGAGCGCGCGACGGCGTCACCAACAACCAACCGGTCATCACCGCCGAGGGCTATCTGGTGGGTCGCATTGGCGAGGTCGGCCACGCCCGCGCGCAAGTGGTGCTCGTGGGGGATCCGAATTGCGCCGTGTCGGTGCTCGTGCAGGAAACCCGCGAACACGGCGTCATCGCGCCCGCGACGATCAATCCGCTCGACGCCTCGATTGTCGAGCTGGGTTACCTTTCCCGGAACAGCATCTTGAAGCCCGATCAGACGGTGGTGACCAGCGGCATGGGCGGCATTTTCCCGCCCGGCATTCCCGTGGGGCGCATCATCGATTTCCAGAACATCGGCCACGGGTTGTACACCCAGGCGCGGGTCAAACTCGCGATGACGATCAGCAAGGTCGAAGAAGTGTGGGTGATCCAGCCATGAGAGCCGTTCATCCAGCCCTGCTGCTCCTGGCCACCTATGTGGCGGTCTATCTCGAGTGCCGCGTCACCTTCCTGCGGGACTGGATCGGCGTGCAGATCGATTTCCTGCCGGCCATCGTGGTTTATGCCAGCCTCACCTCCAACCTGGCCACCGTCGCGCTGCTGGCCTTTGCCGGCGGTGTTTGGTTCGACTCGTTGTCGCTCAATCCGACCGGGGTGACGGTGTTTCCCCTGTTGATCACCGGCATGGTGCTGCTCTGGTTTCGGGACTTGATCCTGCGCGACCAGCCTTACGCGCGCCATGTGCTGGGGTTCGTCGCGGGCGTGGCCGTCCCGAGCCTGAGCCTGCTGCTGATGTTGAGCTTGGGGGCCGAACCGCTGTTGGGACTGGGCACCGTGTGGACGTTGCTGGTGCTGGGTGTGGCCGGCGCGTTCATCACACCGCTGGTGTTCGCGGTGTTTGACCGCGTGCGCTTGTTGTTCGAATTTCAACCGCTGGAAGTGCCGAGCTTCCGCGAGGACCGCGAGATCAAGCGCGGTCGCAATTAACCGTCATGTTTACTTTCGACCAGTTGAAGCAGAACGACGCGCCGCTCCGGGTGCTGACGCTCGGCATTCTCGCGGGCCTGCTCATCCTGCTCGGCGGGTTGTGGTGGGTGCAGATCATCTCCTACCACCGCCACACGGACAACGAACGCAATCAGTCCTACCGCACCGTGCGCATCCCGGCCATCCGTGGCAAGATCCTCGACCGGGACGGACGGGTGCTCGCGGAGAACCGTCCCAGCTACAACGTGAACCTCTACATCGAGGAATTGCGACCACAGTTCGAGGAGGAATTCCGCCGCATCCGGCCGATGCGCGAGGACACCAACGCCCCGGCATGGAAACGCTGGCTGGGTCGCGACACCTCCAAGGCAGTCCCTGTCCGGCTCAGCTCCAGCCAGCGGATCGCGCTCAACAATCGCGCCCGCTTCAACGTCGCCGCGCGCGTGGTCCAGCAGGTCAGCCAGGTCATCGGCACGGAGATTCCATTCACCGAACAGGAGTTCACCAAACACTTCATCGGCCTGCGCGCCTTGAGCATGCCCATCATCGAGAATCTGGATGGCGCGCTGCTCGCCCGTTTCCTTGAAAGCTCCGCTTTGCCGCCGAGTGTTGATCTCGAAATCGAGCCGCTCCGTTACTATCCCCAAGGCCGGACCGCCGCGCATTTGGTGGGGTATCTGGTGAAAGATACCGACTCGAAGCGCGATGAAATCTCCAACGTCACGTATCGCCTCACCGATTATCGGGGCAACCTGGGCCTCGAACGCGTCTTCGATCAGGAGCTCCGGGGGCGCGCCGGCGTGAAAGCCGTGCTCGTGAACAATCTGGGCTACCGCGAAGCGGAAAACATCTGGTACCCCACCGAACCGGGCAAGAACCTGATGCTCACCATCGACCTCCCGTTGCAGCAGGCCGCTGAGGAAGCCCTTTACCGCGAGGTTGGTCCGGACGCCGCCGGGGCGATCATTGTGATGGATGCGAGTAACGGAGATATCTATGCGCTCGCCTCGGCACCCGCCTACGACCCGAACGACTTTATACCCCGCATCTCGAATGAAAAGATGGCTGCTTACCATGACGAGAAGATCAAACCGACGCGCAACCGCGCCACGCAGGAGAACTACATGCCGGGCTCAGTCTTCAAGATCGTAACGGCCCTCGCCGCCCTCCAGGCTGGCGTGATCAACGAGAGCAATCTGAACGAAGAGTTTTACAACCCGGGCGAATTTAGGTTTCCAAACAGACGCACCAGACCCATAAGTGATGAAGCTCCCGCTGGTCACTACACCTTTGAGCGGGCGTTCATCAAATCGAGCAACACCTACTTCATCCATTACGGGTTGG
>CAYXDZ010000333.1:0-4424 GCA_964463815.1 uncultured Verrucomicrobiota bacterium
CTTCCCCTGGAGTTGTTTTTCGATGACAACCTCCCAAGGCCGGGCAGCTTCTGTAAACTCGGTAATGATCACCACCTCGGCGGGCTCGCCGCCACCCCCATCACTCACGGTGAACTCGAACTGAACATCGGTATCGGTCCCAGCAGGTGTAACGTGCTGGCGGAAAATCTCCAGCTTGATAAGCAGGTTCCGGGAGAGTGGGTATTCACTTTATGATTGGGTGGGGCATTCTGGATTTCGCCCCGCCACAGGTCTTGGCCAGGAGCAGTGCTCGGGCTGGGGACGGGAAAGCCATTTTACTTTCGTCATTTGTACGATAGCCTCCCGCCATGCCTGCTAAGAAAGAACGCATTGCTGCCAAGGCGAAAACAGTGGTTGGCAAAATCAAGGCCCAGCGCATCGCCAAGACCGGTTTGACCTCGCGGGTCCGGGGACACGTTTCCGCCCGTGGCCGACGGGTTCAGGGCAAGCGCGATTCGCGATGATCGGTTGGGACTGGCCCGCCCGGATGGCCGCCCCTCTTCGGTCGGCGCTGCCAGATGAACCACGGTGTTAACAAACGATTCCTAACCGCCGAGTGGCGGCAGCTCGTGATGCTGAATTACGACGTCGATCCGCGCGTGCTTGCGCCGCATGTCCCGGCGGGCACGGAGCTCGACACTTGGCAGGGCCGGCATCTGGTCTCGGTCGTGGGCTTCCTGTTTCTCAACACCCGCGTGCGCGGCGTGCCCATTCCATTTTATCGCGATTTTGAGGAAGTCAACTTGCGGATGTATGTGCGGCGCCAGGCTGCGGAGGGCTGGCGGCGCGGCGTGGTGTTCATCAAGGAGATCGTTCCCCGGGCCGCGATCGCGTGGACGGCGCGCGTCATCTACCACGAGCCGTACATCGCGCTGCCGATGCGGCATCGAATTGAGGAAGATGCAAACGGGGTCAGATCGGCTGGTTACTTCTGGCAGTTTGGCGGTCGTGAAAACTCGTTGAAATTGACGGTGGCGGGCCCGGCTCAACCGCTCGCGGCGGGATCGGAAGCCGAGTTCATCACCGAGCACTACTGGGGCTACAACCGGCAACGCGCCGGCTCGACCATGGAGTATCACGTCGAGCATCCGCGCTGGCGGGTTTACGAGGCTCTGGAAACAACGTTGGATTGCGACGTGGTTGGATTGTACGGCGATGCCTTTCGCGAGAGCTTGAGCCGTCCGCCTGTGTCCGCCTTTCTGGCGGAGGGTTCCGCGGTGACGGTGTATGTGGGCACGCTCCTGGCCGGGTGAATTCCTGCTGGCAGTGCTGCTACTTTGTGCCGTCTGAAAATATTTGTCCTCCGCCTGTTCCGTCGTTCGTCGTCTGGGTGAACCTGCAAACAGCTCGAGACTGACAAGCGCAATCCTGATGAACCTGTTATGAGCACCTCCAACAACAACGGTTACCTGATCATTTTCCGCAGCGCGGATTGGTACCAGGGCCTCTCACCCGAACAAATGCAACAAGTCGCCGACAACTGGATGGCGTGGTTCAATCGCCTGAAGGCCGAAGGCAAATGTGCGGGCGGCAACCCGCTGGAGCGCGAAGGCAAGATTGTCTCCGGCGCGAACCGCGTCGTGTCCGACGGGCCGTTCGCGGAATCGAAGGAAACCATCGGTGGCTACTTCCTGCTGACCGTGAACACGCTCGAAGAGGCGGTGGGCATCGCGAAGGACTGCCCCGGCCTGCCTTACGGCGTGCGCGTGGAAGTGCGGCCCATCGCGCCGCAATGCCCGATGGTGGACGAACTGGCCTCCAAGGAACACCTCGCCCACGCCTAGCTCCAGTTTGTAGGAGCCGACGTGAGGCGGCTTATTCTGGTTTCAGAGCCCTGTCACCTCGTCGCCTGCCAACCCAAAATACGAAAGGATCATCATGCCCAAGTACGTTGACGGATTCGTGATTCCCGTTCCCAAGAAAAAACTCGCCGCTTATGCACGCATTGCGAAGCGGGCGTGCAAAATCTGGCTTGAACATGGCGCGCTCGATTACAAGGAGTGCGCCGGTGACGACCTGGACATCAAGTTCTGCCTGCCGTTTCCAAAAGGCATCAAGGCGAAGGCTGGCGAAACCATCGTCTTCGCCTACATCGTTTACAAATCCCGCGCGCATCGTGACAAGGTGAACGCCAAGGTCATGAAGGATCCCCGCATCAATCAGATGTGCGACCCGAAGGACATGCCTTTCGATTGCAAGCGGATGCTCTACGGCGGGTTCGAGGTCATCGTGGGCGGTTGAACCACGCGCCTTTCGCGCGGGGATTACACCGAAAGTTTACCTTTGCGACGCATCCCCGGCATTGCCTGCCGGAGCGCGTTCGCGTTAGCTACCGGTCCCGATTGAAAGGGAGAACGACTCGCCATGATTCCAACCAATCCAGCCATGCGTGGCAACGATTGCGTCATGACCGCCACCGGTCTGGTCAAGTCCCTCGGCGGCAAACGCGTGGTCGATGGCATTGACCTGACCTGCGGAGCGGGCGAAGTGCTGGGGTTGCTCGGACCGAACGGCGCGGGCAAGACGACCACGTTGCGGATGTGTTACGGCTTTCTGCGCCCGGAAGGCGGCTCGATCAAGATCGCCGGCCATGATCTCGAACGCGACGGTGACGCGGCGCGGCGCGCACTCGGAGTCTGCACGCAGGACAACACCTACGACAGTGACTTCACCGTACGCGGCAACCTGGTGCAGACCGGCCGCTACTACCGCCCGCGCATCGCCAACCTGCCGGCGCGCATCGAAGCGCTCTTGAAGCAGTTTGGACTGGAAGAATTCGCCGATCAAAAGCCCGACACGTTGTCCGGCGGTTACAAGCGCCGGTTGATGATCGCCCGTGCGGTGGTGCATGAACCGAAAGTCGTCTTCCTCGACGAACCCACCACCGGGCTCGATCCGCAGGCCCGCGTCGCGGTCTGGGAGTTGATCAACGGCCTGCGCGCGCAGGGCATGGCCATCGTATTGACCACGCACTACATGGACGAGGCGGAACGGCTCTCCGACCGCTTGCAGATTTTGCAGGCCGGCCGGGTGCGGGCCGGCGGTGTTTCCCAACGCGTGCTCGGCGATGTGGTGGGCGAGCACATCGTATTGATCGAGACGACCGCCCCGGAAACGGCGCCAGTCATCGCGTGGTTCAAGAAGCGCGGAGCCCGACCCGCGCAGGTGCTCGCGCACTGGCACATTCCGCTGGATGCGCCCGGTCTCGCGGCGTTTGTCGCGGCCTTTCCGGATCTGCGTTACGAAGTGCGTCCGCCGACGTTGGACGACCTGTTTCTCGCCCTGGCCACCGAGCAAGTTTCATGAACCCGTATCTCCCCGCCTTCGCCTGGCAGAGCCGGGCCATTCTCGGCCGCCACATCCGCGTCCATTTGCGCAACTGGCACACGGCCACGGTGCCGCCGGTGTGCGAGCCGTTGATCATGCTGCTCGCGTTCGGCATCGGCCTGGGCCGGCAGATCGGCTCGATCGAATGGGGCGGCGGGCAACTGGATTACCTCCACTACCTCGCGCCGGGCATTCTCGCCTATACAACCTTCATGTCGTCGTTCTTCCAGTCGTTGTTCGGCGCGTACGTGCGGATGCATTTCCAGAAATCCTGGGAAGGCCAGTTGACCACGCAGGTGCGGCTGGAACACGTCGTCTGGGGCGAAGCGCTCTGGGCGGCGACGTTGGCGACGGCCTACGCGGTCGTTGTGTGCGTGATGCTGGTGGCATTCGGGGCGGCGGGCTGGCTCACGCTGCACTGGGCGTGGCTGCCCGTCGTGATCCCGTTGCTCTTTCTCATGGCGCTGGCGTTCTCCGCAGTGGGTTTGTGGTTCACGTCATTGCTGCCCAGCATCGATCACATGAGCCTGCCGTTCTTTCTGGTGATCCTGCCGATTGGATTTGCCTCGAGCACGTATTTCCCGCTGCCCGACCTGCCGTATCTGGAGCCCATCGTGCAGCTCAACCCACTGCATCATCTGGCGGAAGGACTCCGGCAGTTGCTCCTGCACAACCAGCCGACCTGGCACCTTGCGGCTGCGGCCGGGTTGTGCCTCGGCGTGCTTGCGCTGTTGATCCCGCTGGACATGCGGTTACTGCGTCGCCGGGTCTTTGGCGATGCGTGATGGGTCCGATAATTTTTTGAGAGTTGGAAAATTGTTGTCCTGAAGCGGCGGGCTCGTTCGTCGTTTCGGAAAAGCGGCCAGAAATCAAATGATCACATCCGACCACAACCGAGAACTCGTCATCACCCGCGACGTTGACGTCTCCGCCGACAAGCTGTTTCAAGGCTGGACCCAACCTGAATTGCTCAAGCAGTGGTTCTGTCCGAAGCCGTGGGGCGTGTCGCGTGCGGAACTCGATGTGCGGCCGGGCGGCTCGTGTCTGGTCGTCATGCGGAGTCCCGAGGGCCAGGA
>CAYXDZ010000334.1:0-4418 GCA_964463815.1 uncultured Verrucomicrobiota bacterium
CCCAGCGCCTTTGGCCGGGCCATTTTCCAGTTGCCTGAAACGCCCGGTTTTGATCAATTGCGCCCGCAAAACAAAGCTGATCGATTCACTATCTGTAAAATCTTCATTGAACGAGTGTTCAGAGCGATGATTTGCGAGCCCGCAGTTTGGCGACAGGTTACGGTGAGTTCCGTCAGTGGCAGTCAAATCAAGCAATGAGCACAAAACTGTTCGTCGGTAATCTGGCCTTCAAGGTCACGGAATCGGATCTGGAGCAACTCTTCTCCCAATACGGCGCGGTCACCGAAGCCCTGGTGATGCTCGACCGTGAAACCGGTCGTTCACGCGGCTTCGGCTTCGTGACGATGGAGTCCGCGGAAGCCGCGAAAGCGGCCACCGAGGCGCTCAACGGCTCGCAGGTCGAAGGTCGCCCCCTGACCGTCAACGAAGCGCGCCCCCGCGAGGAGCGTCCGCGTCGTGAAGGCGGCGGCGGTGGCTACGGTGGCGGTGGCGGTGGCGGTGGTTATGGCGGCGGCGGAGATCGCGGCGGTCGTGGAGACCGGGGCGGTGGTGGCGGCTATCGCGGGGGTGGTGGCCGTGACCGCGATCGCGGCGGCGACCGTTACTAAGCCAGTTTTTGAACGCAAGAGCGCGCCGGCAAAAATGCCGGCGCGCTTTTTCATTGCGGTTGCCGCCTACGGTGTCGGCCCGGTGATTTCGTAAATCACGCCCTCGAAGACAAACTGCACCTGCTGGCCGATCGCGGCCCACTTGGCCAGATTGGCTCCCCGTCGCAACAACGCGAAGTAGTCCGGTGAACCAAAGGCCACGGCGACCCGCCGTGCGTCGGGATTTTTCTGAACCTCGGCATCGATCCACTGAGTCCCGTTCTGGAAGAAGGTCTTGCCGGCGATGGACTGCGTTTGTTGCGCGAGTTGCGAGGGTTTGAGTTGCGGGGACTGAGCAGGCGCAACTCCGCCGGTCGGAGGTGCCCCCACGCTGGAGCGTGACCTGACTGCTCCGGCTCCGTATTGCGAGGCAAATCGCTCATCCCGCACCGCCGCGTCGGGTGCGGCGGTGGCGGGGAGGACGCGGATGGCTGTTTGCGCCTCACTGCTGTAACGGGCGCTCAACGCGGCATCGACGCCCGACTGGCTGCGCCCGAGGTTCGTGTAGTTCTCTTCCGAGAATCGCAGCGCATCACGGTTGGCCGAAGTCTCGCGCAAGGTCTGGTTCTCCGGACGCACGCCCCGGCGTTGTTCATCCTCCACGATCAACCACGCGGTGTAGGGCGTGACGATGCCGTGCTCGCGGGCCAGCGTGGCCACTTCATCCTTCAACTCCTTGCTCTCGCCGCGCAGGCGGATTTCGTCGAGCAGCCAGCCGATGCGCCGGGTGGCCCAGAGCCGGGGAATGAAGTCATGTTCTACGGCCCGGTCCGCGAACGCGATGTCCTTGGCAAACTTCCTGAGTTCACCGCCCGCCTGGCCGGTGAGCTGGGCCGCTCCGCTGGCCGCGGCGGCGTAACGTCCCACCACCACGAGTTGCTCGCCGTTGAACAGGTCCGGCAGCGGCTGCGGATACAGCCGGCTTACCCGCGCGGCGGCCGGCAAACTCAGCCCGGGCTGCGTCAGCACCGGGTCTTTGATCTTCGCGAAGAAAGTGGAGAGCTTCACTTCCAGGTCTTCGTTCGGCAGCACGTACTGGCTGGCGGCGCGCGTCGCCTCGGTGATGCGATCCAGCAGGTGGGTGTTCACATCGGTGCCGATGCCGAAGCAGAAGATGCGGGTGTTCGCCCGGGCGTCGCCGGTGGTCGTGGCCACGATGCGGTCGATGTTGGTTTCGCCCACCGTGGGCAGGCCATCCGTCAGGAAGATGACGATGAACGGCCGTTCACCCGAATCGGGCCGCAGCTTGTGCGCGGCTTGCAGCGAATCATTGATGGCGGTGCCGCCCAGCGGTTTGAGCCGCGTGATGAATTCTTGCGCCTTTCGTCGGCTGGCATCGTCCACCGGAGCCAGATTCTGGAACAGCGGCTCGAGATCGGTCGCGAAACGCAGCACTTCGAAGCGATCCCCCGCGTTGAGGTTTTCCACGCAGAAGTGCAAGGCCTTCTTCGCCTGATCCAGTTTGCCGCCGGCCATCGAGCCGGAAGTATCCACCACGAACACGACATCCTTGGGCAGCACCCGGTCCTTTTCCGCGACGAGCCCGGGCGAGGCCAGCAGCAGGAAGTAACCGTCCTGGGAATTATCCGCGCGATACGTGAGCATCGACATGCCCACGCCCTCCTCGTCGCGGCTGAAGAACAGCTCGAAGTCGGACGTCTCGCCCGCCCCCGCGGTCTCGTAGCCGACGGTCGCCCGGCGCTCACCCTGGCGTGAGATGTCCACGTCGTGCGTGGGCGAGTAGATCGACTTCAACGGCCGCCCGGCGCTCAGATCTATTTTCAAACTCACGCGCTCGATGGGTTTGGTGGAGAATTTTTCGACCGCGAGCGGATAGACATATCGGACCAGCCCGGCATCCGCGACCAGCAGTTGCTCATAGGAGAACGTCACCTTGCGGGTGGCATGGGGCTCGATCGGGAAAATGCGCACGCGGTAGAGATCCCGCTCAACAAACTCCAGCAGGGCGGGGTCGTTTTGGCGGCGGACGATGTCCTCGTAAATGCCCCGCGCCTTGTCCGCCGCGAGCAACTCGGCTTCCACCGCCTTGCCGTCGATCTCCATGGTGAACTTGCGAAGCTGCGCGCCCCGGGGCACCGGAAAGAGAAACGTGCCTTCCAGCCGCCGGCCCGTCGGGTTCTTGAATTCCTGGGCGATCTCGGTGACCGCGTATTGCTCCTTGATCCGCGCCTCGACGCGATGGCTCGTCATCTCCAGGACAAAACCCGGTGGCAACGGGCGCGGGCGAGGCCACGGACGCGGCAGCGGCTCCGGCGACGGCAGATAGTAATCCGGCCGCGCGGGATCGTGGACGATGATCAACCCGGCGGCGAACGTGTTGGTCGGCAGCGTGACAGCGGCGAGCAGGAGCGGAAGCCAGCGAAGCAGTTTCATGGAGTATTGGACGAAACCAGGTCGCCCGTGCTCCGGGAAAATCAAGCGGCCTGAAAGAATTCTCCCGGCTCAATCCCGCACGACCCCGCCCTGGGCGCCCTGGCTCTGGAAATTGCTGAACGCCAGGATGAACATCATGATACCGAGAAACAGCAGGCCCACCTTGATCGCCAGCGCTCCGACCGCCACCGCACAGATCACCCCCAGCCAGATCGAGATCACGGCACGCCGGGGGCCGAGCACATCCCGGATGATTTGGCCGCCGTCGAGGGGCAGAATTGGCAGCAGATTCACGGCGGTCCAAAAAAAGTTTACCCACAGAAAATTTCTCACGGCTTCCACCGCATACGGGTTCTGAAAGGGAAAGGCGCGATCGATGAGCCACACCAATCCGCCCAGGGCTAGGCTCGCCAGCGGGCCAGCGGCGCTCACCAAGATGCTCTGGCCGCGGCTGAAGTAGCCGTTGTGCATGATGGCCACGCCGCCCAGGCCGTGCAGCTTGATCTCCGGACGCGCCCCGTACTTGCGGCCGGCCAGGGCGTGACCCAGCTCATGAATGGTGATGGAAACCAGCACCACCACGGTCCAGATCACGATCAGCAGGATGCCTTCGCGGCCGCGCGCACCGAGCCCGCCGCCCAGGAGAAAGCAGGTCAGCCAGAACCACGGTTCCACGGTGATCGGAAAGCCCAAAAGATTGAAACGCCACACGCCGGGGTTTGTAGCCGCGCCGGCCGCCGCTTGGCCAGCGCGATCCACCGTCGAATCGCGCTCGCCAAACCGCGGTCAAACTGGCAAACCCTTCGCCAACGTCCTGATGAACCGCCTCCCGCCAGTCCGATTGCTGTGCCTGCTCGCCTGCCTGTGCCTGGCCGGCCGGGTGGTCGCGGCCGAAACACCACCGACCTACGCCGAATGGCAGGCGGCCGTCACGTCGCTCCCGACCAACCGCTCGCTCGCCGGCCGGCTTCCACCGCGCGAGGTGCTGCCGCTGAAAACGTTCGCCGAGCTGGATCGCGTGCTCGATGGCTTCTTCGCTGTCGCCACGAACGGCCCGCTGGCCACCGCGACCAACTGGGTCGGCGACCCCGCATTGCCCGAGACGTTCCTCAATGTGCAGCGCGCGTGGTTCCTGCCGCCGGAGATTCCCTTTCAGCCGTTCGCACAAAAATTGGTGCTGCCCCCGACCGCCAAGGTGTTTCTCCAGGGCGATCTGCACGGCGACCTGCATTCGCTGCTCGCCGTGCTGCGCCGCCTGAATGCGCGCGGGTTGCTCGATGGTTTCACGATCAAGGATGCCGACCTGCACCTCGTTTTCCTCGGCGACTACACGGACCGGGGAATGTACGGCGTCGAAGTGCTCTACACCCTGCTGCG
>CAYXDZ010000335.1:0-4418 GCA_964463815.1 uncultured Verrucomicrobiota bacterium
CCCACGAGCCTGACCATCAACACCGCGGTGGGTTCCAGCGGTTACATCACGAACGTACCTGGGCAATTGACGGTGGCGGGCGTTTACAATGTCACGCTGAAGGCCGGCAATACGCTCTACGGTTTCATCACCACCAACGCCACGATCACGGTCACCAACACAAGTACGGGTTCCCCGCCGGCGATTTCGACCCCACCGACCAGTCAAACGGTCAACGCAGGATCCATCGCTTCCCTGTCGGTGACCGCCACCGGCACGGGCACGCTGGCCTACCAATGGCGGAAGGGCGGCGCGAATGTCGGAATTAACAGCGCGAACCTGACGTTCAATCCCGTCACCGCCGACCATGCCGGCAGCTACGACGTGATTGTCAGCAACGCGTCCGGCTCCGTCACGAGCACGCCGCCCGCCGTGCTAACGGTGGTGGTGCCGCCCGTGATTCAGACGCCACCGGCAAGCCGGTCGGCTTACGAAGGCGGAACGGCCGCGCTCACCGTGACGGCGAACAGTTCCGTCCCCATGAACTACCAGTGGCGCCAGGGTACGACCGCCGTCGGCACCGACAGCCCAACTTTGATTCTCGATCCGGTGACGGCCAGCAGCGCGGGCAGCTACGACGTGATCGTCAGCAATCAGGCCGGCTCGGTGACCAGTGCGCCACCGGCCTTGCTCACGGTCGTAACCCCCGCCGCCATGCAACTGGAGCTCCCGCCGGAGCAACCTTCTGCGGGACCTCGAACGGTCCGTTGGCAGGCGCTGGCCGGCAAGTCATACACCCTGCAACGGAGGGACAACTTCACCCCGGATATCTGGCATGATGTTGGCACCACGAACGTCACCGTCAGCGGACCCGTTCAAATGACTGACGACACCGCCGCTGGTGCCAACGTCCGCTTCTATCAGCTCCGGACACAATGAGCGGATGAGCGGGCGTCATTCGCGACATCGCCGGAACTGATCGATCGAGCCTCATGGGGCCGGCGCATTCAGACGTGACGGCGGAGGTTCTTGGTTCCGAACTTTCCTGTGCGCGGTGCAGCTCGCATACGATCTGCCAACGGAATCTCGGCGTACTTGGCGAGGGACGCGGTCTCTGTTAGGGTCGCGCGGCTGATGCACGAAGACGCCGCAAACAACTCCGGGAACGGATTCTCCTGCCTGGTGGTCGAGGACGATCCCGCCTTTCGATCTATGGTCGCTCAACTCATCGCCTCGCTGGGCGGCGACGTACGCGAGGCGGGTAACGTGGCCGACGCGCAGACGGAGTTCGAACGGCGGCGGCCCGACCTCATCCTCCTCGACAATCATCTGCCGGACGGCCGGGGCTACGAACTTTACGAGCGTTTCAGCCGAATCGCGCCGGAGTCGCCGGCAATCATGATCACCGGCATCCCGGATCTGGGCGAGGCCGTCCGGCTCACCCGGAACGGGTTGTTCGAATACCTGACCAAGCCGGTGGACCTCGACGCGCTGGCCGCCTGCGTGCAGCGCGCGTTGCTCCGCATCCGGACGCAGGGATTGGCCGCCGATTCCGTCGACGGGTTTGGCGGCTCACCGGTGATGCATCGCCTGCAAGTCCAACTGGAACAAGCAGCACGACATCCCGCCGCCACCGTCCTCTTTATCGGCGAGAGTGGCACGGGCAAGGATCTTGCCGCGCGCGTGCTTCACCGCCTTTCCTTTCCGGGTGACACGGGCAAGCATCCCTTGGTCGCGGTCAACTGTGCCGCCATACCCGGCGACATGTTCGAGGCCGAGTTTTTCGGCGCGGAGAAGGGCGCTTACACGGGTGCCGGCCAGAAGCGCGTCGGCCTGGTTGAGGCGGCCCAGGGCGGCACGCTCTTTCTCGACGAAATTGGCGATGTGCCGCTCCCCCTCCAGTCGAAACTGCTGCGGCTGCTGGAATCGGGCGAGTTCCGATCCTTGGGCAGCACCGCGACGCAGACGTTCTCCGGTCGCCTCGTGGCGGCGACCAACCGGGGTCTCAAGGCGGACATCGCCGCCGGCAAGTTTCGCGAGGATCTCTATTTCCGCCTGGCGGTGATCGAGATCGGGCTCCCGCCGTTGCGCGACCGCCTGGCGGACATTCCCCAGCTTTCCGAAGCTCTGCTTGGCCGGATCGCTGCCAAATACTCGCGGCCGGTGCCCCTGTTGAAGGCCGAAGATCTGGCCCGGCTTCAACGGCACACGTTTCCCGGCAACGTGCGTGAGCTGCGCAACGTGCTTGAACGATCCTTGCTCAAGACCCCGACGGACAGCCGCTGGCTGATCCTCGACGCGAACTGGGAGGAGCAACCGGTTGCAGCTCCAACCGCCCCCCCCATCAGCCCAACCTCCGAAGCCGCGTTGCCCGTCGAACGCCGCGAACTGCCGCTGGTCGAGGCGCAGGAATACCGGGTGATCGCCCAGGCGATGAAGGACGCCCGGGGCGGCATTCGCCGCGCGGCCATCATTCTCGGCATGAGTCCGCAATCCCTGTTGCGCCGGCTCGAGAAATGGCCGGAACTGCGGCAGGCGGAGTGATCCGGTTCCGGCCATTTGTTCCGCGCGCGGAACAGTCGCTCCGTTCACGGAACCCATCCTGTGTTCTGCGCCGGTTAATTTCCGTTTACAATGCGCCATTTGCCGTGGCAGCGGCCCTGCTATAGATTCGTTCCGTTTCCTTACGCAGTTGTGGAAGCCGTTGAAGATGCATTTCATATCCGTCCATCGCCATCCAGCCCAGCATCGTGCCCCGGGAGCATCGCGGCCTCGTACCTCCGTCGTCGGGTGGATCACCGGCTGCCTGATCGCCTTCACCGGGTTCGCCCAGGGCGCGGAGTTGCAGGATGCCTTTCTCAATCGGGAACTGGTCACCGGACTCACCGGCACCGTGACCGGCAGCAACGTCGGGGCAACCCGCGAGATTGACGAACCTCGCCACGCCGAGCGCCGGGGCGGGGCTTCCGTCTGGATCTCCTGGCTCGCACCCACCAACGGCATCGTGACCTTTCGGACCACCGGCAGCGGCTTCGACACGCTGCTCGCCGCGTATATCGCCGAGGACGATGATCCGGACGATCTGGATGAGCTCGAGGAGGCGGCGGGCAACGATGATGAAGAAGGCCTGACCGCGGGCACCAGCCTGATTGTCTTCGGCGCGCAAGCCGGGCATCACTACGAAATCGCCATTGATGGCTACCAAGGAGACCAGGGTAACATTCAGTTGTCCTGGTCGTTGCAGGAAGCCCCGGACCCGCCGCCCATCATCCTCGGCACCCCGGGAGATCAAGCGCTTCTGGAGGGACAGTCCCTGACGCTGACCGTCAACCTGGAGAACCCCTCCGCGTATGACCTGCATTGGTTTCTCAACGACGAGGAACTGGAGGAGGAGGAAGCCGCCACGCTCGTCATCCCCGCGCTTACGCGCACCAACGTCGGCAGCTACCGCCTGCGCCTCGAACTGGGAGAGTTGCGCTTCTTCACCAAGCCCATCGAAATCCAGATCAACTCCGAGGGTCTGACCAACTCGTTGGTGCGCGACAAACTACTGGATGTGGTGTCTGGGCCGGGTGCCGGCATTCTCTCCCTGCCCGCCGGCTCGAAGTACAACCCAAAGGCACCGACCAAAGGGGGACAGCCCCGGACCCTTGATGCGATCAACCGCGGCTACAACGGCAGTCAACTCTACAACACCGTCAAGGCAACTGCGGGCCCGGGCGAACCCCTGGTCTGCGGCCAGGCGGCGGCGGTCACCTGGTTCGCCTACGAGGCGCCGACCAACGGCACCTTGTTTCTCGACACGACCGGGAGCGAGATCGACGTGGCGCTGGGTGTCTTCACCTATAATGGCGCGCTGACGAACCTGAGCCAGTTGATGCCGATCGACTGCTCCAGCCCCATCACCCCGGGGACGCCAAGCGAAATCGTGTGGGCCGTCCTCGCCGGACAGCCCTACGTTGTCGCCATCGCCGGTCTGAACGACCTCCGCGGCGTGATCCATCTGAATTATCGGCTGGACGACACGCTGCTACCCGCGGCGCCCATGATCGCCCTGAATGGCGGCGAGAAACTTGTCGCCGCCGGGAGTCCGTTGCAGTTGGCCGCCGCCGCCGCCGGCAGCCCGCCGCTTTTCTTCACCTGGCTCAAAGACGGTGCCGTCGTCCTCGAAGAACAACCCGGGAACACCCTCTCGATTCCCGCCGTCTCATTGGCCGACTCCGGGAATTATCTGGTCCGGGTCCGAAACCATATTGACGAGGCCACCAGCCAACCGCTCACCGTCCGCGTGCTGCAACCACCCCGGCTGTCAGTGGCATTGTCCGCCGCGGAAATCGTAATCTCCTTCGAATCGGTCGGCGGCCAGCTTTACCGGCTCGAATCGCGACTTCCCGAAGTCCCTGACTGGGCGGCCGCCTCCTCATGGGAGCCCGGCTCCG
>CAYXDZ010000336.1:0-4416 GCA_964463815.1 uncultured Verrucomicrobiota bacterium
GGCTTAAACCGCTGGCAATGGCACGAATTCACCCGCTGAGCATCGCGGTTGATTCCCAGGCCAACATCATTGTCGGCGGCAGCAGCGGGACTCTGGAATGGGGAGGGCTGGTTGAGAAGTTCAGCGCGGCCGGCGCTTCCCTGTGGTCGGTGACCATGGAATCACCAAACCAGACCGGTGTTCATGAGGTGGCCGTGGATCATGAGGACAACCTCTTCGTCGCCGGCGCGTCGGCCGCACCAGGAATGATGTTCAATGGCCTGACCCTCAACGAAGCCACCGGCGAAAATGGCTTCCTCATCAAAACCCTGCCCGATGGCACTCCGCTTTGGGCGGCCCAGATGAACGGCCCTGGCTATCAGTTCGCTTACGGGCTGTCGGTTGACCACGAGGGTGGGGCTTACGTTCTGGGGTGGTTCAGTCAGCAAACCCTCCGTTTCGGGCCACATCAATTGGTGAACGACTCAGAGGAAGGACACTTCTATTCCTACCTTGCCAAACTCGCACCGGAGCCGCCACACCTTCAATACAACGTCCTGGCCGGCCGGCTCACCCTCTCTTGGCCAACCAATCAGCCGTCATTTGAACTGGAGGCCAACTCCCTGGCGTTCGACCCCATGAACTGGGAAAACATTCCCTCGCTGGAAACGAACGGCCGAAACGTTACCACCACCGACTTCACCGGAGCCGGCACAGTCTTTCGGCTCCGCAAGTCCACCGAGAACTGATCATCAACCGCTCCCAATCTTCATTTGGCAGTTTGCACATCGCGTTAAGCAATCATGCCCCATCCGCATCGCGGGCGCGAATCTTCACCCCATCCGCCACCAGGTCGGGCGGATGAACGATCACTTGATCACCCGCGCTCACGCCGTCGATCACTTCCGCATAAATGCCGCTGTTGTGGTGGATCGTGACTTTGCGCAGGGCCGCCCGACCGTTTACAACCACGAAGGTCATCCACTCGCCGCCGCGCCGGAAGAGCGCGCCCGTCGGGATGCGCAGCACGTCCGCCGCCTGCCAGGTGACCACCCGGGCTTCCACCCGAAACCGATCCCCCAACGGCCGGTCCGGCGGCGGTTGATCCACGAAGTCCGCGCGCACTTTCACGCGCTGTTCCTCGACGCCGAGCGCGGAGATCTTGGTGTAGGCCGCCGGTTCGACCACCGACACGCGGCCGCGCAACGGCTGTTCCCCACCCCACCGTTCGAGAAACAGCGCCGCCCCCGGCTGAACACTCACGGCATCCTGCGACAGCAGTTCGATCTCGACCTCGAGATCACGCGGATCACCCACCTCCATCAAGGGCGTGCCGATGTTCACGAAGCGCGAACTTTCCTCGAAGACGTTCAACACCACCCCGTCAACCGGCGAATGCACCATGAACAGATTGGCCGCCACGCCTTCGGGTAGCCGGTCCTGCAGCAACACGGCCCGGGCCTGCTCCAGCTCGAATTCCGCCACCCGCACGGCAAACTCCGTCGCCCTGAGTTCGCGCTCGCGCACAGTGGCCTCGGCGTCGGCGCGATCCCATTCCTGCTCGGCAATGGTGCCATCGGCGAGAAGCTGCCTGGCGCGTTGGCGTTCCTTGCCGGCCAGTTCAACGGCCGCGCGGGCGCGCTCGACTTCCGCTTGACGCAGGCTCACCGCCGCCTCGCCCGCCGCGACCGCCGCCTCGGCCTGCGCACGCGTGCGGGGATCAAGGAATGCCGACGGCTGGGTTTCGAGCGTGGCCACAGCGGTCTTGCCGGCTTCGACCCGGTCACCGGCCCGCAGCGGGGTTCGTTGCAGGAGACCGGCCAGCGGCGGTGAAATGACGTAACGGTTGCGGATGCGCGTCTTGCCTTCCTCCAGGACGGACACGACCAACTCGCCACGGCCGACTTCCGCCAGCTCGACCGAGATGGGCTTGGGCCGCAGCGCATAACCGAGCATCAGCACCACGGCGGCTCCGACGATCCACCAGAGATGGCCCCGGCGCTGGCGGCGGGAGCCATTGCCCGGCTTGCGGACGGGACGGGCCTTGACGGCGGTGGACGGGGGCTGGGACGGATTGGTTTCAGGAGGGTTCATGGTATCAATCGCGGGCTTTGAGCACGCCGATCAAATCGAGTTCACGGATTCTTCGGCTGACCAGGGTGAAGGAAATCGTGGCGGCCGACAAAACGATGATCACGGCGGTGGCGAAACTTTCCGGCGTCAACCGCAGCGGCAGGCGCACGGACTCGGTGCTGGCCGTGATGACAATCCCCGCGGCCAAACCGCTGCCGAGCACCAGCCCGACCGGGATCGCCACGGCGGTCAACAGCATCAACTCGGTCACCAGCACACTCGCCACCTCGCGATGGCTGAAGCCGATCACCCGCAGCGTCGCCAGATCGCGGCTGCGCTCGGACAGGGCGATGCGGGCGCTGTTGTACACCACGCCAAAGGCCACGATGATCGAAAAGATGAAGTACAGGTATTGCACCATGTTGATCGTTTCCGCGGTCGTCTTGCGGAAGCTGTCGCGCACAGCGGTCTTGATCATCATCGCGGCGATGCGCGGCGTGTTCTTCACCGCTTCCAGAAACGGCAGCCATTCATTTGCGTCCAGCGAAACGTAAGCCCCGCTCACGGTCGGTCCCTCACGCATCAACCGGTGCAGGCTCTCCTTGTCCATGTAGGCGAACACGCCGGCGTAGTCGGTGATCAATCCGCGAATCACCGACTCGCGCTGCGGCCGACCGCCTTCCTGAATCTCCAGCGTGACGACATCACCCGGTTGTGCGCCCAGGATTTCGGCCAGCTTGGCGGACACGAGCAACCCGTCGGGCGGCAGGGGAATCGGCCGCTCGCGCGCGTCGAGCACGCGGTTCAAACGGGCGTCCCGCGCCAGTCCGGTCACCGCGAGCTTGCGCGACTGGTTGCCAAACCGGATGCGCGCCGGGACCGTGCGGAACGTCTCAACATACATGACCCCGGGCAAATGCTGGAGGTCGCTCACCGCCGACGCGGACGCGGGCTCGAACAACGCGATGGTCACGTTCTGGCGCTGGGCCACGTCCCACTGGAAATTCAGCAGATATTCGATGCCCTCGCGCATCGTGCTCGGTACGACCGGTATGCCCGTCGCCAGCGCGAGCCCGAACGCGGTGAAAAACGCCTGCCACGGCCGACGCTCAATGTTGCGCAGTGCCATGCGAAACGTCGGCGTCAGAAAACGGCTCAGCCCCAACCGCTCGGCCAGGGACGACCGGTAGCTGACCGGCGGCTCGGGTCGCATGGCCTCGGCGGGCGGCAGTCTCATCGCCAGCCGCACCGAACCCCACACGCCGAGAAACGAAGCGCCGGAACTGACGACGAACGCGACCATGATGGCCGAATAATCCGGTTGGAACGTGAGCGACGGAAACCGGAAAAAACGGTGGTAGATCTCCACGATCTGCCCGCCGAGCCAGAAGCCACCCGCGACGCCGGCCAAAGTCCCGAGCGTCACGATGACCAGGGCGAATTGGAAATAGTGAAAGCCGACATCCCGCGCGGAATAGCCGAACGCCTTGAGCTGCGCGATCTGCTCCCGTTGCAGCCGGACGAGCCGCGAGAGCACCGCGCTGGACATGAACGCCGCGATGCTCAAGAACACGAGCGGAAACGCCACGGCCAGCGTCGCCAGCACCGCGAGTTCGTCGTTCAAGCGCGCCGCCGAGGGGTGATCCCGGCGGGTGATCGCCCCCAAGGCGCCGTAGTTCGCGAGCAAGCGATCCAGTTCCGCGATGACGGCCAGCGCGTCGCCACCGGGCGCGACATCCACGACGACGTTGTTGAACGCCCCGTCGAGATCAAGCGCAGTCGCGAGTTCGCGTTCGTTCATCCAGAACACGCCGAAGCGCTTGTTGTCCGGCAGCGTCTCGCCGGGCCGCGCTTCAAAGACATACTCGGGCGACAGCGCGATGCCCACGATGGTCAACGTCTCGCGCTGGCCGCGCAGCAGCACCTCAACGGTGTTGCCGGGACCAAGCCCCTGCACGTTGGCGAACGCTTCACCCACGACGACTTCGCCGCGCCGCCCCGGCTCGGGATAGCGGCCCCGCCGCAGGAACAATTTGTTCAAGCGCTGCGGCCGGTCATCCGGCAACGAAAGCACCACGCCGTCCGCGGGCTCCGCCTGGCCGGGCAGATCCAGGGTCAACCGTCCCGTGACGCGCGTCTCGATGGCGGCGACATCGGGAATCTCGGCGAGGCGCGGGCGGAGGAAGTTGGGCGCACGCTTCAAGTCGGCGAACACATCGCCAAAGCTGAACTGCGCGTAGTAGGCGTCGCGCGTTGACTCCAGCGAATGGGTGAGGCTGCGCGCCATGATCATCATCGCCAGGCCGCAGGCCATCACCAGGCTGACGGCGATCACCTGGCCCTTCATGCGGCCGAGATCGCGCA
>CAYXDZ010000337.1:0-4410 GCA_964463815.1 uncultured Verrucomicrobiota bacterium
ATGGTCCGGCGCTTCACCGGCAGCCCGGCGACCCCGGCCGTTGATTGAACCGTGGTTTTTGCCGGCGACCTCAACGCTTCACCACGTTGCCGATCTCTTTGGCTTCGAACGCGGGCAGGGTGTGGGTCGTCACGTAGCCGAGCGACGCGAGGTCGGTCATGCACCGGAGGACGTCATTCTCGTGAGCGGCCTGCAGGACCAGCACGCCATCATAACTGCCCATTGTCCAGTATTGCCCCAGAACTTTGACGCCCGCTTTCGCGGCCGATTTCTGAAACAGGGAAGCCCGGCTGATGGTTTGCTTGATCGCTTTCGCGCCTTTTTCGGTGAACTTGAGCAAGCTAATATAGGTGGCCATGTGATTTCTTTGGTTGAGGGTTGGCCGAGTTTCGCCGCGCGAGCGCCTTTGCGCTGTACGAAATCAGGCGAAGCCTGCTCACATCTTGCACCGGTTGCCAACAGCCGTTCCCGCCCCAACCCGCCCCAATCCCCTTACCGGTCCGCTGCCTGCAGGCTGAGGACGTAGGCGGCCAGCTGCCAGACTTGCTCATCACTGAGCGTGCCGTTGAATCCCAACATCGGCGTGCCGGTGATGCCCGTCATGATGGTGCGATAAACGTCCTCCGGGTCGGGACCGCTGCGAAGTGGTTGGCGGAGATTGGCCGGTTTGATCGGCCGCTCATCCACATCCACCAGGGTCAAGGCGGAAGGGCCATCCCCTGCCCCGCCACTTCCGTGGCAGGATGCGCAAAGATTCGCAAACAGCTCGCGCCCGGCCGCCACCTGGTTGGGGCGCTCGATCTCGTCCGCAAACCAACCAGGTCGTTTCGACAGCGGAACCGGCTCGGCATGGTTGGCGGGATCTCTCCACGAGTTGCTGAAAGACTTGAGATATTCGATCACGGCCCGCACTTCCTCGTCCCGCAAATGCTTGAAAATCGGCATCGCACTACCGCTGATGCCCCGGCGAATGGTGCGCTCCAGGTCCGCATCGGTCGGCAGCTTGCCGCTGGGCGTGCTGCGGTACTTGAACCGCGCTTGGGCGAAATTCCGGGGCAACACCTCCCACTCCCGCACCAGTTCCCCATCGCCTTCGCCAAACCGGCCGTGACACACCTGACAGTTCTTTTGGTACACAAATCGTCCCGCGGCAAACAGGCCGCGATCAGGCGGCCGAAAACCGGCACTGTCAGGCGGAGACCCTGTTGCGGCCGCTGCCATGGTCGGTTTGATCAACCAGCACGTCCCCGTGATGATCATGGCCGCGGTGACGACCGAGCCGACCAAGCGGATGCTCTTTGTCGGTTTCATGTCACCAACTCGCCCGATGAAGAACTGCGTTTATACATCGTCATACTGACGGGAAAAAGACCCGCGTCTTCATTTTGCCCGATCGCAACAACCATTTGCCGGTAATGGTCGCCACGGTTTATATACTTGGACCATCGCACTAGGCTTGGTTCCCGGTTACAAGTCCTCAACTCATCCTCCTCATGAGAATCCCCGCTCAAACTGACCTCGCAATTCTTGCCAACCAGACGCCCATGGTGCGGGCGGTTCCCCAAGTCATTCGTCGCTTGGGTTTGGTCTGCCTGCTCACCAGCTTGCTCGGTTCGTCGCCGGCTCCGGGCCAAGCTTCCGAGATTCACGTCTCTCCGCGGGGAGATGACAGTGCCCCCGGTGATTCCGCCCGGCCGGTCCGCACACTCGGCCGTGCCCAGGAGCTGATTCGCAACCAAGCGGCTCCGGCCAATGGGGGGATTCGCCAGGTCATTCTCCAACGTGGCGTCTGGCGGCTCACGCAACCGCTGACTTTCGGTCCGGCGGATGGCCGCGTTATCTGGCGCGCTGCCGAACCGGGCACGGCAACCATCAGCGGCGGCCGGGAGTTGTCCGGCTGGCAGGTGAACGCCGATGGAAGCTGGTACTTGCAACTGCCCGAGGTCGCCGCCGGCCAACTCGCTTTCCGTGAGTTGTTTGTAAACGGCCGTCGCGCGACCCGGGCCCGGACGCCGAACGAAGGCTATTTCCGGATCGAAAAGGCCGCTCCGGATCGCCGGACCGGTTTCAGCTTCAAACCTGGCGAGGTGCGGAACGTCCCCGATCTCGCGCAAGTGGAACTGGTCTTTTTCCACGATTGGTCGATCAGCCGGGTGGGAGTGAAATCCGTGGACGCGGCGACCTCCTTCCTGACGACGACCGACAACATCGGCGGGGCGGCCGCGCATTATGCCATCGACAACTTCGAGCCCAATCCGCGGTTCATTCTGGAGAACTCCGTCAGCTATCTCGACGCGCCCGGTGAATGGTTTCTCGATCGCCCGAGCGGGCGGCTCACATATCGGCCTTTGCCTGGCGAAGACCCGGCCAGCGCCACCGTGGTGGTGCCGGTGGCAATACAGTTGATCGCCGTCTCAGGCAACGCCGACCAGCTTGTGACTGGTTTGCATTTCGATGGCATTCACTTCGAGCACTGCGCCTGGGCGATTCCCGAACGGGGCTACGCCGAGGGTCAGGCGAACTATCATGAGCCCCGAACCTCCGGCGGTGGCATCTTGCGCAACACCGTACCGGCGGCCTTGCAGTTTCAACTCGCGGACAATTGCTCGGTGAGCCGGGCGCGCATCAGCCAGTTGGGCGGTGGGGGCATCTCGTTTGGCCAACAGACCAGCAACTGTGTGCTGCGCGATTCCGTGCTCACGGACCTTTCCGGCAACGGCATCTTTTTGGGCGAAGACACGTCGCGCACGGTTGACGGCCGTCCGTGGTGGCAGGCGAAGCCCGAACAGGCCGCCAGCGGGAATGTCGTGGAGAACTGCCTGATCGAACGCTGCGGCCAACAATTCCACGGCGCGGTCGGCGTCTGGGTGGGATTCACCCAGGGCAGTGTGATCCGTCGCAATGAAATCCGGGACCTGCCCTACACCGGGGTTTCACTGGGCTGGCGCTGGGATCCCACGCCCACGCCGAACGGCAACAATCTGGTCACGGGCAACCACATCCACCACGTCATGCAGGTCTTGAGCGACGGCGGTGGCATCTACACGCTGGGACGGCAACCGGGCACGGTTTTGCGCGCCAACCACATTCACGACATCCCGGTGAACTTGGGCCGGGCCGAGAGCAACGGCATGTTCATCGACGAGGGCAGCACGGAGATCGTCATCGAAGACAATGCCATCTACAACCTCGATCGGTCGCCGCTGCGCTTTCACAAGGCCGGCGAGAATGTTGTCCGCAACAACCTCCTGGTGGTGAAGGAACGCATCCCCCACATTCGCTATAACAACACGCCCGAAGCCAACATTCACCAGACCGGCAACGTGATCGCGCGCGAGCAAGTACGGCAGCCCTGAGCACTTTGCGCCACAACCGTCCGGCGACATCAATTAGATCGCGAAGTCGTCGTAGTCGGGCGAGAAGGGTTCCGTGGCCGGGCGCAACATCCCGGCGGCAACGGTTTGATTGGTCCCCTGTTCGATCAGTATGAACGAGCCGGTCAGCCGGTTGGTCGTGTACCCGTCATAGACCAGCGGCTTGGCGGTGCGCAGGCGCACTTCGCCCACGTCATTCATGCCGAGTTCGGAAACTTCCAGCTCGTGATCGTAGGTCTGGATGTTCAGCCGGTGCTCGATACCACTGACGACGGACTGCACGGTTTGCGAGCCGTGCTTCAGGAAATATTTCCGCCCCGCCTGCAACGGACGCGGGTTCATCCAGCAGATGCGCGCCCGCAGATCGGTCCCCTTCCCCGGCAGGTTCTCGCGGCCGATGATCAGGTCACCCCGACTCACATCGATGTCGTCTTCGAGCACGAGCGTGACGGACTGCGGGCAGAAGGCTTCCTGGAGTTCGCCGTCGTAGGTCCAGATCTGCTTCACCTTCGACTTGAGGCCGCTGGGCGCGATCATCACCTCGTCGCCGACCTTCACGATGCCGCCGGCGATCTGTCCACTGAGCCCGCGGAAGTCATGCAGCCGTTTGTCGGTTGGATTGTTCGGGCGGTTCACCCACTGCACCGGCATCCGAAACGCGCCCAGGCTCCAGTCGCTTGCGATGTGAACCGTCTCGAGGTGCCCGAGCAAGCACGGGCCGACATACCACGGTGCCTTGGTGGACGGCTCGACGACATTGTCGCCGTTGAGTGCGCTCAGCGGGATGAACTTCACGTCCTTGAAAGTGTCGAGCTTGGGCAGGAAGCCCTCGATCTCGTCGCGAATCTGGAGAAACCGCTCCTCGCTCCAGTCGACGAGGTCCATCTTGTTCACCGCGATGATGAGGTGCGGAATGCCGAGCATCGCTGAAATGCACGTGTGCCGGCGCGTCTGCTCGATGACGCCGTTGCGCGCGTCCACGAGCACGATGGAAAGATTCGCGGTGCTCGCACCGGTGACCATGTTGCGCGTGTAC
>CAYXDZ010000338.1:0-4397 GCA_964463815.1 uncultured Verrucomicrobiota bacterium
GAGCGGAAACGGACACGCCTTTTGCAGCGCGGTCAGGAAGGAGGGACGACAGTTGCTCACGCCGAACGTCCGCGCCTTCCCTGCGTCGAGCAACACCGCGAACGCGCCGGCCACTTCGTGCGGATCACCCAGATAGTCCGGCCGGTGGAGTTGAAAAAGGTCGAGGCAGTCGATGCGCAACCGTTTGAGCGAGGCTTCGCAGGAACGCTGGATGTGCTCGCTCGAAAAATCATAGCGGTAAGGCGCTCCGGGAAAGGGCTCATCGGGAAAGCGGATGCCGCACTTCGAAGCAATGACGATGTTCCGGCGCATGTCCGGGACTTCCTCCAGCACCTCGCCGAAGACTTCCTCGCAGTGGCCGCCGCAGTAAATGTCCGCGTGATCGAAGAGCGTGTAACCCGCTTCGTAGGCCGCGAGCACCGCCCGCCGCCCGGCCGCCCGGCCCTCGGCGGTCACCTTGGCCGGCTCCCAACTCCCGGCGATGCGCCAGCAGCCGTAGGCCAGCCGCGATACGGTCAGTGGGCTTTGGCCGAGCTGAGTGGTTTTCATTTCCATGCCGGCAAGGTTAGGGATCCCGTTCGCGGGGTGCAAAATTTATCTGGTTCTGCTCCGGGCAAACTTTGGCTTGCCGCCGGACAGGCATGAAGGAAGCTTTCCGACCGCATGATCACCCTCGTCATTGCCACGCGGAACGCCCACAAAGTGCAGGAGATCCAGGCCATCCTCGGCCGCGATTGCCGCTACTTCACACTGGACCATTTCGTGGCCGCGCCGCCCGTGCGCGAGGACGGCAGCACGTTCGATGAGAATGCCCAGAAGAAGTCGGTCGAACTCGCGCGCTGGCTGCTCAAGAACCCGCGCTTTCAATCGCCCTTGCTGGTCGAAGATCCCGAGCAGCGCGGGCCGGTGCTCGTGCTGGCGGATGACAGTGGTTTGGAAGTGGACGCCCTGGGTGGCTCACCGGGAGTCTATTCCGCGCGCTTCGCCCACATCGGTACGGACATCCCCGGCAATGCGCCCGACGCCGCGAACAATCAAAAACTGCTGGCCGCGCTCAAGGGTGTACCCGAGCCGCAGCGCACCGCCCGCTTCCGCTGCGTGGTCGCCGCCACCCCGGTCGAGGTGTATGACAACCTGCGCCGTACCACCGCCCTCTTCGGCGATGTTCTGGAGAAGCGCACCACGCTGGCCACCGGCGTGTGCGAGGGGCGCATCGCGTTTGGCCCCAGCGGGCGCGGTGGTTTCGGTTACGATCCGCTGTTCATTCCCGACGGCCATGAGGAATCCTTCGCCGCGCTCGGGGAGGAAGTGAAGAACGGCCTCAGCCACCGCGCCAAGGCGCTGGCACTGCTCAAGAAATGGCTCGACCAGCTTGAGGAAAAGTCCTGACGCCGGCGGGTTGCGCGGCGGGCCTCAGCGCACGGCGGAGATCGAATCCTTCACCGCCTCGATGATCCGCCGGTCATCCTGGTCCGCGTCCCAGACCAGTTGCAGAAACTGCGGGATCGTCATTCCCACGCTTTCGAGGAAGGCCCGGTCCCCGCCGCAACCGTACATCGTCGTCGCGTCCAGTTCGCCCCGGAGCTTGGCCCGCGCCTTGGCGATGATGCGGGGCAGCCAGCGGAAGCCGTCCACCTCGTCCTGCTTGGGCGGCAGTTCCTGCGGATCGAGTTGAAACTGCGAGGGAATGCCGTGCTGCACCTCAAGGAAATACTTCCGGCGGATGGCGGCCGTGGCCAGTGCCGTGGCGAAATCCGGTTCACCGGCGTCGCAGTAATCCTCCACAAAATCGAACAATTCCTGCGCCGTGCAGCCGATGGTGCTCAGAAACACCTGGTCGCGGTTGGTGAACATCCGGCTGGCGTTGCGCTCGCCGGATTGATAGGCCCGCACCCCGGTATTAAAGGCGTTTTCGAACTTTTTTTCCCAATTGGAATCGGACATGGGCCAACCATGCCACGACGCGCGCCGGCAGGCAAATTCCGTGCGCAAGAATCCGCCAACCACCTAACCCCCAAGGGCGTGGCTGGATTGTGTAAATTGGCGGCCAAGACCAATTGCCACTGGTAGGGCCGGTCTCTCCGAAACTGTCTCAAAACGCTGCAACGTTGTTTGCGGGGGCGCGTTTTGGAACAGCTTGATTGGGGGGCGCTGGGTTTCGCGCTGCCCATGGCGGTGGCAGGCCGTCCGCCGTATCATCCGAGCCTGCTTTTGAGAATCTGCGCTGGCCGTCCACCGCTTTATCCGAGCGGCCCCGCACCGGCATTGCGGGTCACACTCACCCAGCGGCACCCTCACAAAGCGCCAGAGGATGGCGCACTCCATGACGCTGCCGCGCCCAGTGGATGCCTCGCCATGACCCGCGCGCACCAAGGACGGGTCATTCCCGTCCTTTACTCCTGACCGGACTGACGGGGTACCTGATCCTGGGTGAATGGCAGTTGCTCCGGCGAATGCACCCGGTTGCCGGCGGGGTCGATGATCGTGGGGGTGATGAAGATCAGGGTGTGTTTGGTTTCGGTCTCCGTGTTTTCGTCACGAAACAATCGCCCTATCCAGGGAAGATCTCTCAGCAGCGGCACTTTGTCCTCGGTGATGCGCGTCGTTTCAATTTTTGGGTAACCGATGACGACCGTCTGTCCGTCCCAAACGTTCACGTTGGAAGCGACCTGACGCAATCGGTAGCTTGGCAATGGCATACTGGATATCACCACATCCGTTCCCGGTGGGACATTAACCGGATTCTCCACCTCAACTGGATTCGGAAATTCGGTCAACGTGGAAAGGATCGCCATGTGAATTACACGCCCATCCATGGAGACATAAGGGATGACATCCATGACCAATCCAGCTCGGTGCGAAACCGGGTCCGGCTGGCCCGCGTTGTCTGATGCTGCGTCAGATAATTTGATCTGCGTTTGCCGCCCACTCAACGTGGTGATGGGGGGCAGGGAGTGGACGACCACGCCGGGTCTTGCCGCCAGGGCACTCAAGGTGAGCCGGGTTTGGGGATCAGTGAGGGTGCCCACCCCTGCAACTGTGTTAGTGGTCTTGGCCGGATCGTTTGAAGCCGCGTTGACGAGATTGTCGAAGCCCATCGCCTGCAAATCATCCTTCGTTAGCTCAAACGTGCGCACCTCCAGCTTAATCTGTGCTGGCTCGCGGCTCATGCCCTCAATCGTGTTCTGAACGATCTCCAGGTCGGCCAGCGTGGCCTTGACCATCAACATCCCCGTGCGGTCGTTGAAGTAGATCATCTTCGGAGGCTCGAACTTCACACCGGCCGCTTCAAAGAAATCTCGCACGGCCAGATTCACAAACGACATGTCGTTCGTGACGGTAAGGAAGCGGACCCCTCCGTTTCCGGGGCTCGGGCTCGGGACCGGTCCTATCGGGGCAGACACCGGCTCCCCACGAGGTGCCGATGCTGCTGACGACTTGCTGAATGCGCCTTCCATCGCTCGGTACAAAGCATTGGGGTCCAGCCGAAACGTCCGGGTTTCCAAACGTTCCGACACCATCTGTGGCCGGAACACCACTCCGATGGCTTCCACGGTGAAGAAGAGCGGTGAACTGGACCGAGCGGCCACAACCGTCAGCACCTCGGCCAGACTCCGGTTCTCGAGCGCTGGCGTCACGTTGATGCGTATTTTCTCCGGCTCGATCAAGCTGCCATCCGGCCAGCGCCCGCGGGGTTGACCGTCCTGGTAAAGGCCGAAAGTGAAACGTATCTCATCCAGCAACGGCCCCGGTGTCCGGGTGAAGCCTTGCAACGTCCGAAGGACCTCGGGCAGCGGTGTGTCCTTGAACTCCACCTGCGGCACAATCGTTGAGTTCAACCGGGCCCGAATCTCCTCCGGATTGGTTCCACGCACCAGCAAACCACGCGGCAGGGTTGAGGTTGAATCGGCTGGTGCGGCGTCATCGACGGTTCCTTCCGGTTGGTTGAGTGGAGCACCTTCCGGCCGGGGCTGATTCTCTTTGGCGTCCTCAGCGGGCGGACTGGCTTCGGGTTCCCCTTCGCGCACCAGTTTCATCACCGCGCGTTGAATGATTTCCAAGTCCTCCAAAGTGGCTTTGACCATTAACATCCCGGTCCGCTCGTTGAAATAGATCATCTTGGGAGCAAGCAAGCTCACGCCCGCCGCCTCGAAGTGATTGCGCACGGCCCGGTTGACGACCGACATCTCATTGGTCACCGCTCCACTCGGGATGGGCGCGTTGGTCTGCGCGGCCTTCATCCGGTCAAAGATGTTCGGATGCACCCGAAAGACACGCGTTTCCAAATGCTCCGGTTCGGGAGTCCTGGGCGCAAAGACAACCGCGAATTCCTCCACGGTGAACTTAGAGCGTATTAAATAAAGTCGTAGCCATCCATCTCCTGCGGTGGCAGACTG
>CAYXDZ010000339.1:0-4396 GCA_964463815.1 uncultured Verrucomicrobiota bacterium
ATCAACGTGAAGTCCGGCGGGCGCGGCCGGCTCTCGGCGCTCACGGCCGGCGTGTTCCTCCTCGTGCTGCTCGTGGTGCTCGGGCCGTGGGTGAAACAGATTCCCATGCCCGCGCTCGTGGCGGTGATGATCATGGTGTCCATCGGCACGTTCTCGTGGGCGTCGTTCAAGAATCTGCGGGTGCATCCGCGCAGCACGAGCCTGGTGATGATCGCCACCGTGCTCGTCGTGGTCGGCACGCACAATCTCGCGCTCGGCGTCGGCGTGGGCGTCCTCTTGAGCGCGTTGTCCTTCGCGCGCAAGGTCGCGCAGGTCATCCGCGTGCGCAGTGAACTGGACGCGGCGGCCGAGTGCCGCACGTACTTCGTGCAGGGACAGATTTTCTTCGCGTCGGCGGGCACGTTCATCGCCGCGTTCGACTTCAAGGAGGCGCTGGAACGCGTCCGCATCGATGTCAGCCACGCGCACTTCTGGGATCTGACGGCCGTGGGCGCGCTCGACAAGGTGGTGCTGAAGTTTCGCCGCGACGGCACCGCCGTCGAAATCATCGGTCTCAACGAAGCCAGCGCCACCATCGTGGACAAACTGGCCATCCACGACAAACCCGGCGCTCTGGATCGAATGCTGGAACACTGAAATCATTTTCCGCAAACTCACCCCCATGCCCACGATTCTGGCCTGCACCGATGGCTCGACCTTCGCGCCGAGCGTTTATCAACATACCGCCTGGGCCGCGCTGCGCTTGCAGGCCGGCGTCGAGGTGCTCCACGTCATTGACCATCACCGCGAGCACAGCCCGATCGCAGACTTGAGCGGGGCCATTGGTTTTGACGCCAGCGTCCAGCTCACGGAGGAACTGACCCGCGTCGAGGAAGCCCAGGGCCGCGAGGCCCGGCTCAAGGGCAAGGCGCTCCTCGAAGCCGCGCGTCAGCAACTCACGACGGCGGGTGTGACGGACCTCACGCTCACGCAGCGCCACGGCGACGTCGTCGAAACGCTGGCCGAACTCGAGTCCCGCGCCGAGCTCATCGTCGTGGGCAAGAGTGGTGAGCACGCGGTGCTGGCGGAAGGCCAGGTCGGTGGTCACCTTGAAAACCTTGTGCGCCTCAGCGTGCGGCCCGTGCTCGTGGCGGAACGCGCCTTCCAGCCGGTGAAGCGGTTTCTCCTCGCCTTCGACCACAGTCCCAGCGCGTGGAAGGCGGTCGATTACGTCATCGCCTCGCCGTTGCTGCGCGGACTCGAATGCCAGCTCGTGATGGTGGGTATGGCGGACGCCGCGCATGAAGCCGCGTTGCAGGATGCGCGCGGCCGGTTGACCCGCGCCGGTTACACCGTCACCGCGCAACTGCTGCCCGGCAAGGCGGCCGCCGTCATCGCCGACCAGGTGAAGCGCGCCAATATCGACCTGCTGGTGATGGGTGCCTACGGCCACTCGCAACTGCGCGAGTTCTTCGTCGGGAGCACCACCACGAAGCTGGTCCGCACCAGCCCCGCCAGCGTGCTGATGTTCCGGTGATCCGCGGGCTCACCGCCGCCGGCGAAAGGTACGCGGCCAGATTTCTTGCTGCCTGCCGGCGATCACGCCGCTCCTGGAAGAACGGCTACGCTTCGTGCAGCCAGCCCAGCGCCCACTGAATCCGCCGGAGCAGCCGCGCCTCGTTTTTCCGCGCCAGCTCGTGCTCCCAGATGCGCAACACGCGCCAGCCCGAGCGGCGCAGCGCGCGGTTCACCAGCCGGTCACGCGCCTGGTTTGCGGCGAACTTCTTTCGCCAGAATGCCGCGTTGCTGCGCGGCTGAGTCGCGTGCTTGGGGCAGCCGTGCCAGAAACAGCCGTCCACAAACAGTGCGAGTCGCACCTCCCGGAACACAAAGTCCGGGCGGACGATCAGTTGAGCGGTTGTTTGAGTTGACCGTTGAGAGGATCGCGCGCTCGGTCTCTCAACCCTCAACTCCCCGACACTCAACTTCAGCTGCCTTCTCCAGCCGGTGATGCGGTGTGCGCGGAACAGGTTCGCCAGCGCCAGTTCCGTGGCCTTGTTCCCGCGCGAGCAAATCCGGGACATCACGTCGCTGCGCTTGGCTATTGTGAAGACGTCCGGCATGGCGACCATTTAGTCGCAGATGAACGCAGATGTGCCGGGCAGTTCAGCTCACGCCTTCAACCCGGTCCGCATGGACGTTCACCAGCTTATGGGGCTTGAGCAGTGTCGCAACTTGGGGCCAAACCCTGCCCAACCGGGCATGAAACTCGTGCCGTCGCATGTTGCCGAAGCGCAGATGCACGACCCAAGGCGGCGGATTCTGGAGAATGATGCGCCCCGAAAAATCCGCATCCTTGGTGACGATGACCAGTTCCTCGCGTCGCGCGTGCTCCCAGATCTGTGTGTCGGTTGGGCTGGCACCCAGGATCGTGGAGGAAACGACGGGAAGCCCCGGATCAAAAGTCAGCCGGGAGGGCAGGTTCTCGTCCAGAAGGAAGCCCTTCATGCCGCGGGCACGATCGAGAAATGGTTGGCCATCACCCGCGATGCGTAGTCCAGGCACGCCTGCACGTCCTCGCGCTTGAGGGTGGGGTACTCCGCCAGCACGTCGTCCACGGAATCCCCGGCCGCCAGAAACTCGAGCACCGTCTGCACCGTGATCCGCGTTCCGCGAACCACCGGTTTACCGTTGCACACGTCGGGACTGACTGTGATGCGTTCTGACATGGCGGCAGCCTACCACGGTGCATTCAGAAACCAAGCGCCTTTCCCACGCGGGCGAATGCGCGACATCACGTCGATGCGCTTGGCTTTGGTGAACACGTCGGGCATGGAGCCAGTTTAACCACGAAGCTCACGAAAACCACAAGGGAACGCCAACTGCGGTTCAACAGGGCGGCAACTCAGACAGATGATAGCCTCGGCCGATGGCACGCTTCAGCCGCAAAACGTTTCAACGCGCGCGGCCCCAGAAGCGATCAACCGGCTGGCTCTCCCGCGACTTTGAAAGCCACGGCGACGGCCCCAGCCGCGCCCTCGGACCAGTTCAGACGTTTGCCGTCGGGATTGAACAGTTCCCCGGCGCGATCCCGCCATTTTTGATCCGGCGCACCCGCCGAGGGCCTTTTTCAGACTTTGGGGCGCAACCTTGACGAGCCGGTGTCCGCCTTCAGTCGCCGCGAGTTCGACCATCGCCCTTCCCCTTGCGGTCAAAAATGGTGCCGAGGGCTTTCCGCAGTTCGATCAGTTCCTCGCCCGAGCGGGCCTGGAACGGAACCGGGCGAATTGACGTGAGCACAAACCTGGCGCCCGCACCTGTGCTCTCCGCAATAACGACGGCGGACTTCGTCGTGGTCACCCCGAAAATCATGCGGTCAAAAGCTCGGGGCAATCCTGGAGGGACAGCGTCGCGTGGGCCGGTGGTTGAACCTTCCGGATTCACGGCAGGCAGTGGGCTTGGGCTGGTTCCGCAGCGGTTCGGTCATCAACGCCCCCGTCTGGTCCAGAAAAAGCCGCCGCCACCAAGCAAGAGCGCCACCACCACGATGATTAAGAGTGTTTCAGTTGACATAGGTATGGAACATAGACCGGGCAACGACTTCGCAACATGGGGTGTTTACCGCATAGGCCGCTTGCGCAAAGGAGGCACAACCGAAGCACGGCGAGATGACCTCGGGCGGCAGCACGTGACTGCGCCTGTGCGGCTGGATTCCAACAATGGCCTGGCTCCGTCCGCACGTTGAAGCGCCGTGAACGCCGCGCCCCGGAGCGCCGAACTCCCGTTCGGCATGGTCGGTTTGGAAACCCGTGTTTCGTCAGACCGCGAAGTGGTCGCTCAATAACCACGGGGCCACGTGCGCGATCTCCTCGCGCTCACGGCGGAAACGGGCGTAGCGCAGACAGTTTGTCTGCCGTGTCGCCGACTGGCAGTCGGCAGCGCGTCCGCCCGCAGGTTGCCAACCTGCGACACGGCAGAGTGCCACTCTGCGCTACCGTCGTCACCGCCAGCCGCCGTCGGCGGAGTCGTAGCCTTCGGGATGCAGGCCGGGATGGCGACAGGCAATCGCACACCACGCGCGGATGAAGGCGGGTTTCGGAAGTCGTTCTAGCCAGCGCGCCGGAGTAACTACTGTGCCTCCGAACCAAAGCGGCGTCCGTGCTCGTCGGTAATTGTTCCGTCGGGGTGCACAGTCACCGCAACCACGTATTCCTCCGTCGTCGTCGCGTCCTCGAAATCCCTCTCACCGTCCATGAACTCCTGGAGCCGAGTCATCATGAAGTCAGCAATCTCAAGTTGCGCCTCCCGTTCCGTGGCGAAGACACAAATGCTCTCTCGCGTACCGGTTGGGTCGTCGCCCATCGATCCATGCACTGAAGGAACGCGTCCCTGACAAAGCGTATCGATGTAGATGCAG
>CAYXDZ010000340.1:0-4391 GCA_964463815.1 uncultured Verrucomicrobiota bacterium
TTGAAACCCGCACCGCCGTGGATGCCGAGCCCACCGTGCCGGCCACCGGCCTGACCGGGGCGGAATACCTGGATGCAAATCCGTTGCCGGGAAGCGGGCTGAAGATCTACCGGGTGCGGGAGGACTGAGGCCGGCCCTTCGGCCACTATAAATAATAGGCCATTTCGGACCATACGACCAGCCAACGGTTCCCGCGCCGTTCCAGAAGAGCCGTCACCGAGGCCCCATGACTGGTCGGGCCAATGCGGGCGCGCACCACCGCCTGCTCCCCACCGTCGGAATATCCTGGCAGATACGCCACCACCCATCCGAGCGCCTCCGGATGCGCCTCCGCAAACGCCCCCATCAATCCGCGCACGCCCATTCTCTCGCTCAGATCAGCGACCACGATGCCGGCGTTGAGGAAGAGATTGGTGTAGAACGCGGTCACGGCTGCGTGGTCCTCCGGCCGGGCGGTGGGCTCGGTGTTGCGGCGGCGGAGCGCGTGGCCGAGTTCTTTGGGGAGCGCGTGGCCGCGAGTTTCCAGGGTCATCTGCTCCTCGTTCAAGAAGCCGGTCTTTTCCGGCGTCCGCCAGCGCAGGACAACCGTTGCTTCATTGGTGGGAACGCGCGTCAAGTTGAAGTCAGGATCGACGCGCAAGTGCCGCAAGAACGCCTCGAGGACCTGGCCGTCTGCTTCGTCCGGAACCACCGGAACCACCGGTTCGACTTGTGCCTGTGGCCGGCAACCGGCTACCGGAACGACGATCGCCAGCAGCACCAAGAGGAGGCGGGTTGCATGCAGCATGTGGATGACGTTTGCTCGGTTGTGCATCTTTTTGTCGGACGGACAACGACCTGGATTACTCCGTGAAAAACGGCCTTCCGTTGAAAGGTTGCACCGCGCGGGTGGTCAGGTTGAGCGACTTGGCCGCCGATGCACCTTGTAAATCTCCGCCTGGTCCGTGGGTTTCATCACCAACTCGTCGATGTTCACGTGGGGCGGCCGGCTGGCCACCCAAACCATGGCTTCGGCAACATCGTCCGCGGTGAGGGGCTCCACGCCGGCATAGACTTGCGCTGACTTGTCCGCGTCCCCCTTGAAACGCACCATGGAAAATTCCGTTTCCGCCATGCCCGGATCAATGGTGCCGACCCGGATGCCCGTGCCGTTCAGTTCGAGGCGCAAGGCCCGGGTGATCGCCAGTTCGCCGGCCTTCGCCGCGCAGTAGGCCGCACCTTTTTCGTAGGCGGTGCGTCCGGCGATCGAGCCGATGTTGATGATCATGCCGGGGGGAGTCTGCTTCAGCAGGGGGATGAAGGCGCGGCACATGCGAAGCACGCTGAGCACGTTGATCTGGAGCATCGCCTCCCAGTCCGCGTCCTGGCCGGTTTCGACGGTATCCAACCCGTGCGCGCCGCCGGCGTTGTTGATCAGGCAGTCCACCTGCGGTGCTTGCCGGCCAACCCACTGGGCAAAGGCATCGACGCTCTTGGTGCTGCTGACATCAAGGGCGTGAGTCAACGCCACCGGCGCACCGGCCGCGCGGGCCTCGGCGGCGACCTGCTCCAGGCGATCCATCCGCCGCGCACCCAACAGCACATTCGCGCCTTGCGCACCGAACTGCCGGGCCGCCGCCGCGCCAAAGCCGCTGGAGGCACCGGATATGATCACCCACTTGTTCATGAGTCGCGCGAATTTCATGCGCGGATGCTACCTCGTCCGAACGGGTGGATTCCAGCTTTCAAACGCGGTCTGCTTTCCGCCAATTCACGTCGCATTCTTTCGCTGGATTTTCAGTTGGCCACGCTCCAGACTTTGGCCATGAAATTGATCCTTTCGACGCACAACATCAAACTGACCGACGCCATCGAGAACCATCTGCTCAGCCGCATCGACAAGCTGGAGCATCTCGATCGCTGGCTGGTGGATGCACGCGTCACGCTCGAACACGACCACACGCGGACGACCGAGAAGGCGTTCAAGTGTTCGATCCGGCTGGGGGTGCGCGGGGCCGATCTCTACGCCACCGACAGCGAGAATGATCTTTACGCGGCCATCGATCTGGTGACCAAAAAAATTCAGCAGCAGATTCGCAAGCGGCACAACAAGCACAAGGACGTCAAACACTCGCAGGCGTCCAAGACCAAGCGGTCGCGCCAGGAAAAACAAGCTTGATGGCCGGCCGCACCTTCCTGCTTCGGGCTCGAATGGTGGTGCCGGTCAGCCGGCCACCGCTCCCTGATGGCGCGGTGCTGGTGGCGGCTGGTCGCGTGGCCGAAGTGGGAGCTTGGGCGGACTTGGGCCAGCGCCACACGGGTCTGCCGGTTACCGATTTGGGAGAAGTCATCCTGATGCCGGGGCTGATCAATGCCCATTGTCATCTCGATTACACCGGCATGGCGGCGGGCATTCCGCCGCAGAAGAGTTTCTCCGACTGGATCAAGGCGATCCTCGCGCACAAGGCGGCGTGGAGTTACACCGACTTCGCGGCTTCGTGGGTGGCGGGTGCGGCGATGCTCCTGCGCACCGGCGTCACCACCGTGCTCGACATTGAGGCCGTGCCGGAACTGCTCCCCGAGGCCTGGGCGGCCACGCCGTTGCGGGTGATCTCCGCGCTGGAGATGACCGGCGTTCGCAGCGGCAAGGAGCCGGCACAAATTGTCGCCGAAACGCTGGCTGCGTGTCCAGCGCCCCCGGATGAACGCAAGCAACTCGCGCTTTCGCCCCACTCGCTGTATGCGACCCGCCCGGAGCTGTTGCAACTGGCCGCCGCCGCCACGACCGACCGCGGCTGGCTGCTGACCACGCACGTTGCGGAATCGCAGGAGGAGTTCGACATGTTCGCGCATCGGCGCGGCCGGCTCCACGACTGGCTTGCCAGTCAGCGCGAACTCGGCGATTGCGATGGGGCGACGCCGGTGGAGTGTCTGGAGCGGCTCGGCGTATTGTCACCGCGCCTGCTCGCCGTCCATGTGAACTGCCTTGGACCGGGTGATGCCGAACGACTCGCGCGCGCCGGCACACATGTTGTTCACTGTCCGCGCAGTCATGCCTACTTTCAGCATCCGCCATTTCCGCTGGAAGCGTTGACCGCGGCGGGTGTGAACCTCTGCCTGGGCACTGACAGCCTGGCCTCCGTGCGCGGCACGAATCGCTCCGCACTCGAACTGAATCTCTTCAAGGAAATGCAGATGTTCGCGGACACGTTTGCCGACGTGCCGCCGGAACGCATCGTGCGCATGGGCACGATCAACGGTGCCCGCGCCCTTGGCCGGTCAGGGCAGCTGGGGGAAATCACTTCGGGGGCGGCGGCGGACTTGATCGCGCTGCGGTGGAGCGGCGCGCCTTCGGAAGTCCATGAAGCGATCGTGCGCAACCACCAACCGGTGGTCGCCTCGTACATTGCCGGCGAGCGGGTATATTCGGCCGAGGACGCTTGAGGCTCTGGTTCCTCGAAATTTCGTTTTGTTGCCGCCGCCTGCCCGATACGCTGCCGCCATGCAATTCGGCATCTGCAACGAGATCTTCAAGGACTGGAAACTGGCGGATGCGATGGCGTTCGCGAAGCGCGCGGGCTACGACGCCATCGAGATCGCACCGTTCACGCTGGCGAATTATGTGACGGAGATCCCGCCGGAACGCCGCCGGGAGATTCGCGAGACGGCGCGACAGACCGGCATCGCCATCTCCGGCATTCATTGGGTGCTGGTCGGCACGGAGGGTTTTCATCTCACGCATCCCGACTCGGCGATTCGGCGGCGCACGGCGGATTACTACGTCGAGTTGGTCAACTTCTGCGCGGACCTCGGCGGGAGGTTCCTCATCAACGGCTCGCCCAAGTTCCGCAATCTCCAGGACGGTGTGACGATGGACCAAGGCCGCGCGTGGGCGCGGGAAGTTTTGCAACCGTGCGTCAAGGTCGCCGAGGCGCGGGGAGTAACATTCTGCTTCGAGCCGCTGGCACCCAGCGAGACGAACTTTATCAATACCGCCGCCGAGGCAATCGGCTTGGCGCGCGAGTTCGACAGCCCGGCGATGAGCGTGATCCTCGACGTGAAGGCGATGAGTTCCGAGGGGCGGCCGGTGCCGGAAATTATTCGCGAAAGCAAGGGCGGGTTCGCCTATTTCCACGCGAACGACGCCAACCTCAAAGGCCCCGGTTTTGGCGACGTGGACTTCCACCCCATCGCCGCCGCGCTGCGGGAGGTGGGTTACAACGGCTATGTGAGCGTCGAGGTCTTCAAGTTCGAGGAAGGAGCGGAAGTGATCGCGACCAGGAGCATCGAGTATTTGAAGCGGGTGTTTGGGACTGTAAGCAGTAAGGAGTAAGGAGTAGAACCCATCTCATAAATGTGGTTCCTCGACGTTTGTCGTGGGTAAAGTGTTCTGAAGCGGTTTAAGCTGTCGG
>CAYXDZ010000341.1:0-4363 GCA_964463815.1 uncultured Verrucomicrobiota bacterium
CGAATTTTGGACGCGTGTTCACCTATCGGGGCCGATTTGTGGACGAGAAGGGAGTGGTTCCAACCGCATGGTGGAATCGAGATGGAAAACCTGCCGCTGCCGAGCTGAAGATCAATGGAGAGAGAGTTTTTGAACTCAGTCTATCGACCGTAACGGGCAATGCGGCGACGTTCTGGTCGAAGAATCCTGAAAGTCGCCGGTATGAGGGCGAATACTATGATACTGACGGGAACTTGGTCGGGACCAGTTGGGTGTTCAAGACCGGCGCGAGAATCTATCGCTGGCGCGGAGAAAGCATGATGGAGAAGGAGTTTTACGAAAGATTCCGAAAGCTCCACGCCCGCACCAACTTCATAGACGAATTCATCAAGCAGCTTCAAGAAGACAACTGACTGTGGACGTCCATCACGAGGGCTTTCGATGGCCCCAGGACATCGAAGCCGTTCGTCTTGGCTGTGGGAGGTGTGGGAGTCTTGGAGTTAGAATCCAGACACTCATTTCTTCTCCGCCACAAATTCCTCCAGCAGCGAGTTGAGCCGTTTGACCATTGAGCGCGGATCGTCGAGCAGGCCGGCGGCGAAGCGGGCGTTGTCGAAGACCTGCTCGGCCACTTTCTTCGCCAGCTCGGGCTTCGCTTCGCGGGTCCGGTTCAGGCCCACGATGATCGGGTGGTGCGGGTTGATCTCGAACTCGTATTTCGCCGGTTCGATCCCGCCGCCCGCCGCCTGCATGAGCTTCTTCATGCTCGTGCTGGCGAACTTGTCCGCGCTCAACACCACCGCCGGGCTGTCGATCAGGCGGTTGGAGGCGCGCACTTCGGTGACGGTGTCGCCCAGTTGATCGCGGAGCCACGAACTAAGCGCCTTGCCTTCGTCCTCAGTGAGCGGTGTCACGCCCTCGCGGGTGTGCGGTTGCTCGATTTTGAGGTCGGCCTTCTCGGCGGAGACCAGCTTCTTGCCGTCGAACTCGCTGAGATGCTCCATCACGAACTCGTCCCACGGATCGAGCAGGAACAGCGCTTCGTATTTCCGATGCGCGAGCACTTCGTAATACGGGCTGGCCTCGGCCGCCTCGCGGGACGGCGCGATGACGTAGTAGATGTCCTTCTGCTCGGACGGCATGCGGCTGATGTATTCGGCGAGCGAAGTCGTCTTGCCGGCTTCGACCGTCGAGGAATGGAACCGCAGCAGCTTGCCGAGCTGCTCCTTGTGCGCGTGATCGGTCACGACGCCTTCCTTCAGGAAGCGGGAATACACGTCGTAAAACTTCTGGAACTGCTCGGGGTTCTTCGTGGCTTCCTCATCGAGGAATTTCAAGAAGCGCCCGGTGATGACCTTGTTGAGCTTGGCCATCAAGGCCGAGTCCTGCATCGATTCGCGGGAGATGTTGAGCGGGAGGTCTTCGCTGTCCACCACACCGCGCAGGAAACGCAGCCACTCGGGGAAGAGACCCTTGGCACGCGGCTGGATGAGCACCTTCTTGCAGTGCAGGTTCACCTCGGACTCGCTCTTGCCGAGGCCCATCGTCTCGAAGTTGCGGGACGGCACGAAGAGCAGCGCCTTGATCGCCAGCGGGGCGTCGGCGGAGAAGTGCAGGCGGAACAATGCCGCCTCGTGATCGTGCCCGATGTATTTGTAGAATTCGTCGTACTCCTCGGGCTTGATGTCCGACTTGCTGCGCGTCCAGATGGCCTGGACGGTGTTGAGCCGTTCACCGTTCAGCTCGATGGGGAAGGAGACGAAATTCGAGTAGCGATTGATGATCTGCTGCACCTTGAATTTCTCGGCGAACTCCTTCGCCTCGTCCTTGAGCTTCACGATGATCTTTGTCCCGCGGTCGAGACCGGCGGCTGGTTCCATCGTGTATTCGCCGCTGCCGTCGGACACCCATTTCCAGCCCTCGGCGTCGGGTTGGGCGGAACGCGTGTGGACCTCGACTTCCTTGCCGACCATGAACGCCGAGTAAAACCCGACGCCGAACTGGCCGATCAACGAGGCGTCCGCCTTCTGTCCTTCGGCAAGCTGCTTGAGAAAGGCCTTGGAACCGGAGTGCGCGATGGTGCCGAGGTTCTCGATCAGCTCATCGTGCGTCATGCCGATCCCGGAATCGGCGATCGTGACCGTGTGCGCCTGGTCGTCGGTGGTGACGCTGATTTTCGGTTCCACGTCCGGCTGATGGACCTCCGTGCCCGACGCCTTGCTGAAGCGCAGTTTTTCGCAGGCGTCCGAGGCATTGGACACCAGTTCGCGGACGAAGATCTCCTTGTCCGTGTAGAGCGAGTGAATGACGATGTCCAGGACCTGCTTGATCTCGGCCTGGAACGCATGTTTTTCCGTGTTTGCCATGGGCGCTGTAAATGCAGGAAAACGGCTGACAGGTCAAGTGGGTGCCTGATCCGGGCCGGCCGGCGCGGGGAATTGAGCCGAATCGCGCCTTGAATCCTGCTGGCGGACTGGCCCATTGTCTCCGCGAAGTTTGCTACCCTGATTCAACACGTTTAATCCTATGGCCAGCCTCAACATCATCCAAGGCCCGCAAGTCGGCACCCACTTCGAGCTTTCCAAGCGCCCGTTGTCCATTGGTCGCGAGGCCGGGCGGGACATCCAGATCACCGACCCCAAGGTGAGCCGGCGGCACGCCGTCGTGCGGTTTGCGGACGGCGGCTACGTGATTGCCCCTGTTGCGGACGCGCGCAACGGCGTGAAAATCAATAAAGTGAAGATCGAAGTGGAAACCCCCTTGAAAGAGGGCGACGAAATCGCCTTGGGCGACAGTGTGCTGCAGTTTACCGAACTCGGCACGTTGAAGGGCGACGCCGTCCACCAGCTCAAGGCCGCCACTCGCAACGATCCGACGATCATCCAGTAGTTCGCCACGCGCATGGAGAGCATCGAAGCCATCCAGGCCCGCATCCAGGCGGCCGTGCCCGGCGTGCAGGTGGAGCTGCTGTCCAACGGGTCGCCCTCCGCCCAGCACTCGCTGGTGGTGGGTCGCGAGCACGGTCGCGCGGTGGCGGAATTCCTGCGCCATGATCCGGAGCTGCAACTGGACTACTGCTCAAATGCGACGGGTGTCGATTGGCCGGAACGCACGCTCACCGAGAAGATTAAAGTGAAGCAGGTCGTGGACGGTGTGGAGAAGGAAGTCGAGGAAACGAAGGAGACCCGGACCCCCGCGTATCTCGAAGCCGTTTATCACCTTTACTCGATGGCGAAGAAACACGGGCCGGTGATCATCCGCCTGCGCACCGGCAATCGCACGGACGACGTGACGCTGCCGTCGCTGACGCCCGTCTGGCGGAGTTGCGAGTTTCAGGAGCGCGAAATCTTTGACCTGTATGGCATCCGCTTCGAGGGGCATCCGGATCTGCGACGCATTCTGATGTGGGATGAGTTCAAGGATTTCCCGATGCGCAAGGACTACGTCGAGCCGGATGATTACGAATACGAGCCCACGCCGCACGACGACGTCATCGACAAGGCGGCACGGCATTATCCGGCGAAGGAGGCGGCGAAATGAGCGACACCTTGATGGCGGCTTCCACACCCGGCTATGAGCTTCGGCCAAAAGGCGGGGCAGGGGACACGGACGGCCAGCTCCTCGAAATCTCGATGGGGCCGCATCATCCGTCCACGCACGGCGTGTTCCGCATGGACGTGGTGCTGGATGGCGAGACGGTGGTGAAGCTCAAGCCGGTCTTCGGCTACCTGCACCGCAACCACGAAAAAATCGCCGAAGGCACGACCTACCTGTCGTCGATGCCCTACACCGACCGGCTCGATTACTTCTGCTCGCTGACGAACAACTGGGCCTACGCGCTCGCGGTCGAGAAGCTGGCCGGGATCGAAGTGCCCGAGCGCGCGGAATACATCCGCGTCATCACCGCCGAGCTGACCCGCCTGCAAAACCATTCCTGCCTGATCGGCTTCCTCGTGATGGACATGGGCGCGCTCGGCACGCCGCTCATGTACGCCTTCCGCGAACGGGAGAAGATCCTCGACCTGTTCGAGTCGCTGACCGGCGCGCGGATGATGTGCAATTACCTGCGCTTCGGCGGCTGCCGCGTCGATCTGCCGCCGGGCTGGATCGAGGCGGCACGCAAGATCGTCGATTGGTATCCGCAGTTCCTCGACGAGACGGAGAACCTTTTCTCGAGCAACGAAATCCTGCTCGCGCGCACGCAGGGCGTCGGTTCGCTGGCGGGCGAACTGGCGGTCAGCGCCGGCATCACGGGTCCGATGCTCCGGGCCAGCGGCGTGAACTACGACCTGCGCAAGGTGGATCGCTACGGCATCTACGACCGCTTCCAGTTCCGGGTGCCGCTCGGCGATCACGGCGACGTGTATGACCGCTACATGATGCG
>CAYXDZ010000342.1:0-4362 GCA_964463815.1 uncultured Verrucomicrobiota bacterium
GGCGGGTACTCGGCGGGTAATGGGCGAGTAGTGGGCGGATAGTGGCGGGCATTGACCGAAGCTCCGGGTGGATGGGCGCCCTACTCAGCGGCCGACTGCACTTTTGCCTGGTACTCGTCAAACGTCTCGTAATTCTGACGTCCCAAGGCGTGATGGCGTTTGCCAAGGATCGTTTGCTCGATCCTGGATTGCAGGTACCTAGGGAAAGCCGTTTCCGTACGCCGCCAACCGCAACGAGGTTGTGGCATGGGCGGCCGCAACCGCGTTGCGGTTGAGGCAAATAGCGACCTGTGAACCAAGGTAGCCTCGTGGACCCGGCAACCTTGGGCTGGAGGACAGAATCCCGTTGGGATTCAAATCTGGGGATCAAGTTGGCCGTGATTCAGAGGGCGGTGGAATCGGCATTCTCGGCGGGGCGGTTTGCCACATCAGGGCGATTTCATCGGGGGTGAGGCCGTAGGCCTGGTTGACGAGGTCGCTGAGGTGAGTTTCGAGGCGCAGGGCCCCGGCGGCGAGGGTGCGGGCGGGTTCGATGGTGCGGGTGTATTCGTCGCGCAGACCGGAGACGCCGGCGGCAGTGAGCGGTTGCTGGCGGCCACGAATGCGTTTCACCTCGGCGATGAAGGTGTCGGAATCGAGGTCGGTGAGGGACTGGAGTTTGTTGCCGGGTTTTTCGATGGCGTATTCGACGCGCAACCAGTCGAGCACGGTGCGCTGGGTCTGCTGCCGGGCGGCCGTGATCTCGATCAACCGGCGGACGGCGGTTTCGGTAGCCGCGCGAATGGCATCGGTCGGTTTGGCGATGGGCAATTCCTCCATTTTGAAGCCCATTGGCGACAGAGCCTCATCCTTCATGTGCGGCAGGTACCGCCAGTTGTGCCACCACATCAGCGGCGAATTCAAAACCGCCAACAAATACAGATCCTCCGACGTGATGAAGAAAGTCTTATTGTTCCCCAAAAATCCTTCCTGATCGAGCGCATAGCACGGATGGAACTGGATTTCTTGGTAAACGATCTTTGGCTTTTCAAACTCCTGCCAATAGTCGATCGAATCCTGAATCTCGAACCACTGATATGAACCGCCTTTACGCCCTGGCCAGTTTGTGCCGGTCCAGTCGGCTGGCTTGGGCTCAAGCTGTTCACGATGCCTTGTGAGATATTCTTTCACCCCTGGATAAGCTTCAATGTCGATGCCTCGGCGCGTGAATATGATCCAAGTCTGTGCCCATTCGGATCGCCAACGGCCGACGTCCTGCCCACGGAGGTATGGGTGAATTATTTCTGATGACTTTGGATCGGAGGCAACAAGTTTTCCCCGAGTCTCGGAGTCGATCAGAAATGCCTCGTTGCATCCTGTGACGACACCTCGGAAAGGCTTAACTTGTGCAAACGCCTTTAGGGGTTCGCCTGTATTCGTGATCTTCCCCAGCAACGCAAAAACTTCGCGCGACTCCAACTGCCAGGCTTCTGCTCCCAATTGCGACAACCGCATGTCGGCCCCTTCTTTCTCGATCTGCACACTCAGGTCGTCGATACGCAGTTGCTCGCGGGGAATCGTGCAGAGGCGCGCGGTCGTCGGCTTTGGCGCGTCGTTTGGTTTCTCCACGACAATGATCGACGGGAACACGTCGGCTTCCTCGAAGATCTGTTTGGCGTGACCGAAGTCCACGACGGAACGCACCCATGCCTTGTCCATGAAAAAGCGCCGGAGCGGCTCGCCGTATCCGGCCTTCATCCATTTGTTCGTCACGATGAACGAAAGCAGTCCGCCGGGGCGCAACACGCGCAGGCCGAGTTCATAGAAATAGACATACAGATCGGCCATGCCGTGGAAGGCGTCGTAATGCTGTTCGAGCCACGGCTTGAAGGGCGTGAGCAGTTCCTGTCTCACGTACGGCGGATTGCCCACGACGACATCGAAGCCGCCCTGGGCGAACACTTCGGGGAACGCCGCCGGCCAGTCGAACGCGCGGGGATGCACGGCGGGATCGCTGACGACGCTGTTGCCCTCGCGGATGGTGTGGTCGAGGCTGGTGAGCTGCTTGCCGCGCGCGGCGGTCTTGATCCACAGGCTGAGCTGGCAAATCTGGATGGCCTCGGGGTTCAGGTCCACGCCGTAGAGGTTGTGCTGGAGAATCTGGCGGTCGAGATCGAACAGGGTGCGCATGCCCTCCGCGCGCAGTTCTTCGAGGCGCGCGTTGGAAATCTCGAACACGGCGTAGAGCTGGTCGAACGCCTCGATGAGAAACGCGCCGCTGCCGCACGCGGGATCAAGGATGCGGACGGTTTTCAACTCGTCCTGCCAGGCTTCCCAGAACCGGATGAGCGCCTTGCGTTGCGGTTCGTTGAGCGCGGCGAGGTCGTAGCCGTTGGGATCGGCGAGGACCTTGCGCGCGGTGCCGGCGGCTTCCGATTCGTGGCGTCGGCGCAGGGTTTCAAAGCGTTGCTTCAACGCGCCGCCGAGCGCCTGTTCCACGATGTAGCGGGTGATGAAGGCGGGCGTGTAGAACGCGCCCTCCTTTTTGCGGCGGCTCTTCGCCTGTTTCTCACCGGCTTTGGCGGCCCCCCCCTCACCCCGGCCCTCTCCCCCTGTTGGGGCGAGGGAGGCGGAAACGGGCGGGTCATTCCCTTGAGCCGGAAGGGCGCTGCTCGTCGCCTCCAAATCCTGCTTCAGGCGTTCGAGGTCGGTGATGGATTGCTCGAAGATGTGGCCGAGGATGTCCACGTCAATGAGCTGGCGGACGGCGGTGTCCTCGTCCTCGTCGGCCACTTCGCGCGCGGGGCGGAATTCGTAGCCGCCCAGTTCCTGGAAGTGCGCGCACACGGCGTCGGCCACCGCGAGCGTGTCGAGGCCGGGATCGTGGGCGAACAGGCCGCCGTTGTAAGCGGGGATGTTCAGTCCGGCGTTGCCGGTGTCGATGGCGCTAAACAGACCGCGGAAATTCTCCCAGATCGGGCGCGGGTTGTAGGGATCGGAATGAGCGAAGGCGCGCTGGAGCGTTTCGGCGGGCAGCAGGCCGCGATCTTCGCAGAAGGCGCAGAACAACACGCGGTCGAGGAGCTTCTGGGTGCAGCGGAGGATTTCCGTCGGGTCGATGGCCGGGTTGTCGTGACACAGGCGGTTCAGCACCTGCGCGCGAATACCGGCGTAGAGCGCGTAGAATTCGTTGGTGAGCTGGCGACCGACGGCTTCGGATTCCTTGAGCAGGGCGTAGAGATGGCAGTCGCGTTTCTCCGGCACCACGCGTTCCGCGCCGAGCAGGAAGACGAAGCGTCGCAACAGCGCGGCATCCTTCGCCAGGCGTACGGTCTCGAACCGCTCGAAGGTGTGTTGGTTCGAGCCCTTGTGATAGAGCCGCGTCTCGCGCATCGACGTGACGATGAGCCAGTCGCACGGGAGGTTAATGGCGTAGCGGTAGGCTTGATCAACGGCGGACACCTTGCGCCCGGCGAACGGCCGGTCGAGCGGATCGCGCGTGCCCTTGCCTTCGAGCGCGACGATGAATTGCTCGCTGTCTTTCGCGAACCGGCCGAGCACGGCGTCGGCGAACTGGCCGTCGTCCTCGACGTGTTGTTCGCGGGAGAGCGTGAACGAGCCGCCGCCGTCGGTGGGCCGGGTGTAGCCGAGCAGGCCGCAGAAGATGTCGGTGAGGAAATCAGGCAGGAGCGCGGTTTCCTTGAGGTCATCGGCCTGGCCACTGGCGATGAGTTCCGCCCAGTGGTTGAGTTTGGGTTGCAGTGCGGCCACGTGGGCGGGCAGGGAAAAGGCCCGGACGTGTTGACGGATCACCTCGGGATGGAACAGGGGCTTGGATTCAAGAGCCATCGCTTGCGCGCTAGGTTAGCGAAGCGGGGACGGGCGAGGGAAGGCGGAAATCAGAAGTCAGAAATCAGAAGTCAGAAGCCAGGAGGCGGGAAACAGAAGGAAGGGAATGGGATTAGGATTAGGAGCAAGAGAGGCAGGAGGTGGGAGAGGTCGGGCGGGCCGCGCCGACCCACGTTGGGGGAATGGGAAACAGAAGCCAGAAGTCAGAAGTCAGAAGCCCGTGAACAGTAATCAGTAATCAGTGAGCGGTTAGCGGGGGCTGAGCTTCCCCCGAGAAGGTGGGCAGGGAGCGAAGAGACCCGAACGGGCGCAGAAGCGAAACCACGGATGAACGCAGATGAACACGGATGGGGAACCGAGAGGTCGGGCTGGCGGCACCGACCGAAGTGGCAGCGGGGGCTGCTCCAAGCCGTCTGCACACACGCCGCTTCCTGCCAATGGCCGGGTTCCGCATCCGGGTTTTGGCCCCGGGTCTGCCGGTTAACAGGTTGTTGAAAAAGGTTCACAGGAATTCGAACACGTTGTTGTGAGTGG
>CAYXDZ010000343.1:0-4360 GCA_964463815.1 uncultured Verrucomicrobiota bacterium
GTGCCGCGATGAACTCAAGCTCTGCCGGGAGGATCGACAGAGATAATCGCCACGGTCAGTTGCGGGGTATGATTGAGCACGCAAAATGGCGTGGCTGATCGGGTTGAGACAGTCATGGAGAAGTGATGAAATGGGACAAGTCCTCACAAATCCTCACACAGCGAACATGGTTTCAAGGTGGTCTAAGGACGTTCTCGAAACAGGGCTTAAGCGCACTTTAACCCAATAGAAACGGGCTTCCACACCACTCTAACTGCATATCGCCGAAAAACACAGTCTTAGGTTCAAATCTCACCGCCCCGACCATCTCCTCCTGGTTTGGCTCTTTTCGGATTCCCACCGCAACCTTGTCGCCCCGCGCGTGTTTGCTACCGTCGTCCCGATGGCTGATCCGCTTGATCCCGATGCCGCCCTGATGCTCCGCGCCAAACAGGGCGAGCGCGGCGCGTTCGAGGAGCTCGTGATCCGCCATCAACAGGCCGTCATCAATTTCATTTATCGCAGCGTGCCGGACCTGGCCGAGGCGGAAGATCTCGCGCAGAATGCGTTCGTCCAGGCCTGGAAGGCGCGTCAGCGGTACCAGCCTTCGGCCAAGTTCACCACCTGGCTCTTCACCATCGCCCGCAACCTCACGCTGAACGAACTGCGCCGCCGCTCCCGCCACGACCTTGATTCGATCGATGCGCCCGTCGCCGGGGATGAGGCGCAATCGGCCCGGCAATTTGAAGATGTGGGTTCTCAGAGTGCGGCGGACAACCTCCTGCGCACCGAGATCGAACAACGCGTGGCCGAAGCGGTCGCGAGTTTGCCGGAGACCCAGCGCACGGCCATCAGTCTTTGCCAGGATGAGGAAACGTCCTACGAGGACATCGCCAAAGTGTTGGGCTGCTCGCTGTCGGCCACGAAATCGATCATTTTCCGGGCGCGGGAAACCTTGAAGGAGCGGCTCAAGCCTTACTTGCAAACCGGTGAGTGGGATAACCGTCCGTCTGCAACTTTTCCGAAGCCCCGGTGATTAACCTCTGAAAGCACGAACCAAGCGCACCATGAACCAGCCTCAACTTGACCAACTGATCGAGCTCGCCCGTCGGCGGGTGCTGACCGGCGAGGAACACGCCCGCTTGAACGCCTTACTGGAGGCCAACCCGGCCGCCTGGCCCGACCGCGACGCGGAGCTGGCCTTGACGCGGTTGCTGACCCGGTTGCCGGACGCCCCGCTGGCCTCCAATTTTTCCAGCCGCGTGATGCGGGAAATCAAAATCATCGAAGCGGCTACGGGAGGCGCTTCGCCATTCCCGGCCTGGCTGACCTTGCGTGGCTGGTTTGGCCGACTGGCCGGAGCGACCACCGCCATCGGGTTGTCCGTTGTCGGGTGGATGCAATACCAATCCTGGCAACGCGCGGAATTCGCCCGCGGCATCGCCACCATCAGCGAAGTGGCGGCGGTGCCCAGCGTCGAGGCGTTGCGTGACTTCGAGGCGATCCACACCTTTGTCCGGGTGCCCTCGGCGATGGAGGTCGAGGCGGACACCAGCCTGCTCGCCGCATTGCAATGAATCCGCGCCTCACCAGCCTGCTCGCCGCACTGCTCGTCACGAGCTTGCTGGCGGGTTTGGTTCAGGCGCAACCTGCGGCACCGGTGGTCGCGCTGCCGCCCATCCCGCAGGCGAAATCGCCCGTCGAGCTGTTTCGCAAATTGATCGTCGCCACACCCGCCGAAGCGGAGGAGTTGTTGCGCGATCGCACTCCGGAACAGCGGCGGGTGATTGAGGAAAAACTCGTCGAATACCGCCTGCTGCCGCCGCCCTTGCGGGAATGGCGCCTCAAGGCAACCGAGCTGCGTTGGTATCTGCCACCCCTCATGCGGCTGCCGCCCGGGAGCCGGGCCAATCTCCTGCAAACCGTTCCCCCCGAGGATCGGCCCCTGGTCGAGGCGCGTCTGCAACAATGGGATCTCCTGCCACCCGGCGAACAGCAGGCACTGTTGAACAATGAACTCGCCGTCCGCTACCTCTCGCGTCCGGGCAATGCCCCCACGCTGACGCCGGCGACTCTCTCCGCCCTGCCGCCGGCCGAGCGCACCCGACTGGAGCAGGCGGTGACGCAATGGCAGGAAATGCCCGAATCACGGCGTGAGGAGTTGTCCACGCGCTTCTCCCGGTTCTTCAACCTCGACACACAGGAGCAGAATCGCACCTTGGATCTGCTGACCGCTTCCGAGCGCGAGCAACTTCGCCTCACCATCGATTCCTTTGCCAGCCTGCCCCCGGCGGAGCGCGAACGTTGCCTTCAGGCCGTGCGGCGGTTTTCCCAGATGACCCGGGAAGAACGATTCGCCTTTCTGCAAGGGGCCGAACGCTGGCGGAATCTTTCGGAAGCGCAACGTGAAACCTGGCGTGGCCTCGTCGCCAAACTTCCGCCCGCCCCGCCCGGTGCCCTGCTGCCACCGTTGCCGCCCGGCATGAAACCTTCCGCGCCGGGGGCCGGCTTGAAAGCTCCCGAGGCCGGCCGGGCGCTGGCGACGAATTCGCTTTAGTTCGACCGGTTGCGTTCCTAGCTTCGCGCCGTCGCTTACCGATGAAGCCGGCCGGCCATTCCACCTCCTCCGTCCTGAAACTCCTTGCGCGTTACGAATCGCGCAACGTGACCTACCGTGAACCCGACGGTTCCTGGCCCATCGTGTGGGAGCGGGCGAAAGGGGTGCATGTCTGGGATGCGGAAGGCAGACGGTATCTGGATCTGACCGCCGCCTTCGGAGTCGCCGCCGCCGGCCATGCCAACGCCGCGGTGGTGCAAGCCGGTCAGCGGCAGATGGGAAAGCTCTTGCACGCGATGGGCGATGTGCATCCGCACGCGCTCAAGGCAGAGCTCGCGCAGGAGTTGAGTCGCCTCACGTTCGAGCGGTGGACCCGACGGCGGGTTGCGGGCAAAGTGATTTTCGGCAACTCGGGTTTTGAAGCCGTCGAGGCCGCCCTCAAGACCGCCCGGCTCGCCACCGGCCGCAAACACATCATCGCTTTTCACGGCGGCTATCATGGTCTCGGCTACGGTGCATTGAACGCCACGCACCGCGAACATTTCCGCGAACCGTTTCGTAATCAGCTCGGCGAGTTCGGCCTGTTCGCCAATTTTCCCCACGACGAGCCGTCGCTGCGCAAAGCCGGTCGCGAACTCACTCAATTCTTCCATCGCCATAAAGTCGGGGCCGTGCTGTTGGAGCCCATCCAGGCGCGGGGCGGGATCAATCTTCCTGCCCCCGGCTTTCTGCCGCTGCTGCGGGCGTTGTGTGATCGCCAAGGTGCACTACTGATAGTGGACGAGATTTATACGGGCTTCGGGCGAACCGGGAAATGGTTCGCGGTCGAACATTCCGGCGTGGTGCCCGACGTGATCTGCCTCGGCAAGGCGTTGACCGGTGGCTTTCCACTTTCGGCGTGCGTGGGCCGGGCCGAACTGATGGATCGCGCGTGGCCCGAGTCGCAAGGCGAGGCGATCCACACCAGCACGTATCTCGGCCACCCCGTCGGCTGCGCAATGGCGCTGGCGCAGATCGACGAACTCAGGCGCCGCAAACTGCCGGCGGTGTCCCTCGCCAACGGGCGGTGGTTGCGGAAGCAGTTGTTGGAATTGAAACCGCCCTCACCGCGTTGGCGGTTCGAAGTGCGCGGAATCGGTTTGATGGCGGGATTGGAAATTCGTCATGCCGACGGCCGGCCCGCGACGCCGGAGAGTCTCGCACTCGTCAAGCGGATGCTGCACCGGGGTTTCATCCTGCTGCCGGAAGGCGAGCATGCGAACGTAGTCAGCTTCACATCCCCCTTGATTATCACGCGTTCACAACTGGAGGCCATGCTGCGGGCGTTGTGCCGGACGTTGGCGGAGGTGTTGACGTCATGAAACTGTCCGAGATGCGCCAGCACCTGGAGTCGCGCAACATCCAGCTCACCAAGTCGCTGGGGCAAAATTTTTTGCACGATGCGAACCAACTGGAACGCATCGTCAAGGCAGGCGAAGTGTCGCCCACGGACAAGGTGCTCGAGATCGGGCCGGGCTTGGGTCCGTTGACCGAATTGCTGCTGGCGCGGGCGGGTCAGGTGCTGGCGATCGAAAAGGATTCCCGGCTCGTGGCGGTACTGGTGGAGCGGTTCGCCGACGAACCGAAACTCACGTTGTTGCAGGCCGACGCGCTCGACTGGATTTGCAAGAACGAGGCGGACTGGAGCGATTGGAAGCTGGTCGCCAACCTGCCGTACTCGGTGGCTTCGCCGATTCTCGTGGAGTTGTCGGAGCTGCGCGATTGCCCCGCGCGGATCGTCGTGACGCTGCAACTGGAGGTGGCCCGCCGGCTCATCGCGCAGGC
>CAYXDZ010000344.1:0-4345 GCA_964463815.1 uncultured Verrucomicrobiota bacterium
GGGTGCATGGTCCCGGCAGCGTAATGAAACTGCCGGGAGGCTCAATCCTTGATTCAGAGATGGCTCGAGCGCGGGCCGCCGTCAGCGGAGTTCGGAAGTGCGTTCCTGGAGCCAGGCGATGTCCGGATTCGGCGGGTCCATCGGCACCTGAAGGGGAAGCAGTTCGCCGGCGCGGATGGGTGGCATCGTCCGCGGGTCAACCCAACGGCGGAACTCGACATGCCCGTCGGAAAAACTGAACCAAGCGCCGCCACTATGATAACTGCCCGGGTAATCCACGATCCAACCTCCGTTTCCAATATCCATGCGGATCATAAGCATGCTGTCGTTGATTGATGCAGACAATTCCTCACCGATGACCCACCGCTGCGAGGGTTTGGAAAGGTCTGCTTGCGTTCGATAATTTACATACTGATCGCCACCGTTCCCTGCGCAATAGGCGTAGCCCCCCATCCAACTGTTCATGGAAACCGAGCGGACGCGGTTACGCACCTGGCTGAAGATGGTCACGGTCGAGGCGTCGGAAGGGCAGCGAAACACGGTGGCGTCACGTTTGAGGTAAGGCCCCAGCAGGCCGTGATTGGCCAGTTCATCCGAGCCCACAAGATTGACTGTGTTGATATTGTCGAAGTGCGCGGTGAAATCCAACCAACCGGCAACCCACGTGCCTTGCGGGTGGCCGGCGGAAGAGCCGTTGTTTGGGACCAGCCTTCCCGAATTGTCCGCACTGTACATGGACCATGCTTGAATCAAGCGGCGCAGGTTGCTCCGGCACTGATCCGCTTGTGATCCCTGCCGGGTGCCGGCGAGGGTGGCCAATTGCAGCGAGAGCAAGAAACCGAGCAGCGCCGTCAGGCAGGCGAGATCTCGCAGTTGAAAGGCTCGTTGCGAAGTCGTTCCGGGCGAAGGCGTGGTTTTCATGGAAGCAGTGGTGGTAATGTTTCGCACATCCTCTTGCCGACTCTTTACTTGCCACGGTCACCGGCATTGGTTCAACTCTTTTTACAAGCGAACTCCGTTGAGCAACACGGCCAAGGATCAATATGAAGCAGCGTTTTCTGAACAGGTGGGGATTACTGGTGTTGGGCCCGGCCCTGGCTGGCCTGCTGGAAACCACATTGGCGGGAGCCGAAGTGATTGTGGCACCGGCACCCGGCACCCAATCCGCCGGCGGCACCGGTACCGCGGTGGCCCCGCGCATCAGCGCCGACGGCCGGTGGGTGGTTTTCTCCAGCGAGGCGGGAAACCTGGTGGCGGCCGATGGCAACCATCGACCCGACGTTTTTTTGCGCGACCGCGCGACCGGGTCCACGCACCTGCTTAGCCGCGCCCACGGCCGCACCGACAGTGCTGACGGCGTCTCGCTGGCCCCTGATCTGACGCCAAATGGGCGCTTCATCGTTTTCCAAAGCACGGCCCAGAATTTGCTGGCTCCGGGGCAGTTGCCATCAGTAGGCGGCCGACCACTCAGCCGGATCTACCGGTACGATCGTGAACTTGATGAGTTGCGCCTGATCGATGTTTATCGTCCGGTCGATGACTCATTTCCGTTTTTCCTGTTCTTGCGCACGCTCACCAACACCGTCCGTGATCTGGTGTCGCCCGTGATCAGCAGCGATGGGCAAAGCGTGCTTTTCACCACCGGGCGCAACCAGTTTCCCTTCACCGCCTCCAACACCGATCCCGGACCGGGACAGCCGATCGAGGCGGATGGCTTGTTCCTTTGGGAGGCCGGCACCGGCCACACGGAATACATAACGGAACGCTACGCGACGAATCCGGTACCGGAAACGGCGGTGTACACCGGCATGCAAACCGACAACCAGCCCCGCATGAGTCAGGACGGACGCTTCGTCGCGTTTTCCAGCGGTGTCCGGCAATTGCTCGTCGGCGGTTCCACCGTGAACCTCGACAGAATGAACGTTATTGTCAGGGATCGGGTGGGGCGGACCAACATCGTGCCGACTTTCCTCGTAGGGGATGGTCTGCAAGCCTTTGCTTATACTTTGGTGAATGGCCTGAGTGATGATGGACAGCACCTCCTGTTCGAGCGCCGCATGGCATTGGAGAGTGATGCCTACAGCGCTCCGCAAGCCAGCCACCTGCCTCACCTGTGGCTGCTGCGCCCGGCAGATGGTCAGGTCATCTGTGTGAGTTCCAACGCAGTGTTAAATGAACCTGGCAATTCCGGCTCCAGCCACGGCACCATCAGCGCCGATGGCAACTGGATCGCCTACTTCAGCCGGGCCTCCAACCTGGTCGCGGGCGACAACAACAACCTCCACGACGTGTTTCTCCATGACCGCGTCAACGGCACCAACCTGCGCATCAGCACGCATCCGGCCTGGCAGGGCGTGCGGGGCGGACGTGTGGAACAGGCCCCCCGGCTTACGCCTGATGGACGCTTCGTCCTGTATCAGGCCAGCGGTTCGGGGTTGTTCCGCTATGATCGCGTGACCGGGACGAACGCGCTGATCACGGCGGATGTGGCGACGGAGGCCCCCGACCTATCGGCGGACGGAAGATTTGTCGTGTTCACCGCGCGTCCGTCGGCCATGGATCCGGCCGATCCGAATCCGCATCGCCAGGTGTATTGCCACGACTTCGTCACCGGGCTGACGGAGTTGATTTCCGTGCGTGATCCGGCCGTACCGGCGGCGACGCCGAATGATGCCAGCGTTCTGGAACTCGCGGCGGTCAGTGCCACCGGGCGGTTCATCGCCTTTATCAGCCGTGCCACCAACCTTGGTCCCTCCGGGAGCGGCCAGCTCTGGCTGCGGGATACTGAATCAGGCACGAACATCTTGGTCAGCGTGGACCGGCATGGCCAGCCGGCCGGCACGGCGGGTGGTTTTCAGGGCGTGCAGATCAGCGCGGACGGCCGCTGGGTCTCGTTCATGTCGGATCATCCGGATTTGGCGGACGGAGACGTGAACGGCACCGTGGACGTGTTCTTGCGCGATGTGGTGGCGGGATCAACACGGCTGGTCAGTCGCAGTTCGAGCACCTACGGCCGTTCATTTGGCGCGGTGCTGGCGAGGGACGCGTCGGTGGTCGTGTTCCGCACTCATGCTGTCGGCATGGCCGCCACCGGCGGTTTTTGGGACTTGTACGGCTACTCTCCTGCCGAAGCCACCAACCGCCTGGTGTCACTGGACATCACCTTTGGGTCCGGTGCCAGCGGGCCCTGCGATCGGCCGGTCATCAGTCCTGACGGCCGCTGGCTGCTGTATCGCACCACCGCCTACAATGTTTTCCCTGAGAGTTCCGCCGGCTATGAGAAACTGGTCTTGAAGGATCTCACCGTTCAGTTTGGCGGCTATAACGGGCCGGTTACGCGTGTTTCACTGGACGCCCAGGGAGCCCCGCTCGCCGGCAACGCCCCCGGCGACTGGGCGTTCAGCGCCGACAGCGATTGGCTGGTCTTCAACCATGCCGATGCCAGTGTGTCCGGCGTGTATCGTCGGCGCACGACCGTCGGGCCTTCCGAACTGGTCACCACCAACGGCTATTACCCCCTCATCGCCAACGGCGGCAACATCGTGGCCTGGCAGAGCCGGATGCCGGCGGCGGGTTACACCGACACCAACGCCACGTGGGATGTCTTCCACCAGCGCGTCGCGGAAGGCGTGACCAAGGTTGTCAGCCTGGATCAATCCGGCACCCAGACCGGCAACGGGGCCTCGCGTCTCATCTCCCTCAGTCCGGACGGCCGTTACGTGCTCTTCCGCAGCCACGCCACCAACCTGGTGGCCGGTGACGCCAACCGCTCGCTCGACCTGTTTCTGCGCGACACCGTGAGCGATACCACGGTGCTGCTTTCGCGGAGTTTTACCGGCAACACCAGCGCGAACGGTTTCTCCGGCAAAGCGGTTTTCACCGATGATGGCACCAAGATCATCTTCGAGAGTTACGCCTCCGATCTGGTGGCCGGCGACTTCAATCTCGAACGTGACATTTTCGTTGCGCAGTTGCTGCTCCCGGACAGCGACCACGACGGTTTGCCGGACGACTGGGAGCTGACCTATTTCAACACGCTCGACCGCGACGGCACCGAGGACAGCGATGGCGACGGCCTGAGCGACCGGGATGAATTCCGCGCCGGCACCAGCCCGGTCAATTCGTCCTCCATCCTGCGGGCCATCGCCGTGACGGGCGTCGGCTCGGGCACGACGACGGTGCTGTGGTCCGCAGTGCCTGGGCGGACCTATCAAGTGCAGTCGCGCGACACCTTCAGTGAAGCGGGATGGGCCAACGTGGGTGGCCCCGTCACCGCCACCGGCACGGGTGCGAGCGTGGCCGACGCGGTGCCCGGCGATCCGGACCGTTTCTATCGAGTGGTGCT
>CAYXDZ010000345.1:0-1164 GCA_964463815.1 uncultured Verrucomicrobiota bacterium
GGATCTCGTCGCCGGGGCGCAGCGCATGGTCCACCCGCAGTGCGACGGGGCCGGCATCGGGCACCTGCCAGCCGAGCATGCGGCCGCTCTGCGGCATGAACTGCTGGCCGGCGTCCTCGGCTGGGGATTAATCACTCAACCCCTGTCGGCCGCCGAGCTCGGCATGGATGCCCCGCCGCTCAACCTCGCCAAGTTCGTCAAGGGCGCCGCCGTCGACCTCGCCAAGGGTAAGGGCTCGCAGGTGTATGTCGTCGAGTTCTGGGCCACCTGGTGCGGCCCCTGCCGGACCAGCATTCCGCACCTCACCGAGTTGCAAAAAAAATACAAGGACCAGGGCGTCACCATCATCGGCGTCAGCGACGAAACCGCCGCGGAAGTTGAGCCTTTCGTGAAGGAGATGGGCAGCAAGATGGATTACGTCGTCGCCGTCGATCGCGACCGGGCCACTTTCGCCGCCTACATGGAAGCCTTTGAACAGGGCGGCATCCCCACGGCGTTCGTCGTGGACAAGGCCGGCAAGGTGGTCTGGTACGGCCACCCGCTGGGCGGACTGGACGGCGTGTTGGAGAAAGTGGTGGCGGGCAAGTTCGATGTCGCCGCCCACAAGCAGGAGCAGGAAAAGGCCGAGAAACTCCAGCGGGAGATGAGCGGCTATCTGGACCAGACGCTTGCCGAAACTTACACGGACAAAGCCAAAGCGGACGGCGACAATTTCGTGAAATCGTGCGACGATGAAAATGCGTTGGACCAGTTTGCCTGGATCATTCTCACCCACCCCCGCGTCAAGCATCGCGACAACGCCCTGGCGCTCACCGCCGCCAAAAAAGCCTATGACCTCTCGAAAGGCATGGACGGCTCCATCACCGACACCTACGCCCGCGCGTTGTTTGACTCCGGCGACAAGGCCAGGGCCATCCAATACCAGAAGGAGGCCATCGCGAAGACGAGCGATCCCCGGCAAAAGACCGCGTTCGAGGAAACGCTTCAGAAGTATCAGGACGGCAAGTAACCTTGCGGCTCTGAACGACCAACCGGCCGGGAGTGATCTCCCGGCCGGTTTTGTTTGGCAGTTGAAAACTCAAGCGCCGGTCTTGGCATCTAACTCAACGGCGGTCACCAGGCCCAAATCGACGATTGAGTATTTGTCTCCGTCCGTATTGATGA
>CAYXDZ010000345.1:1174-4338 GCA_964463815.1 uncultured Verrucomicrobiota bacterium
AAACCGCCTTCGAGGAGACGCTTCAGAAGTATCAGTCCGGCAAGTAAACTTACGGTTCCCCCAGACAAACCGGCCGGGAAGTCAATTCCGGCCGGTTTTTGTTTGGCAGTTAAAAACTCAAGCGCCGGCCTTGGCATCAAACTCGACGGCGGTGACCAGCCCCAAATCGACGATCGAGTATTAGTCTCCGTCCGTATTGATGCCAGCAGTGCGCCCCGTTCGGCTCAAGACCATGAACTCAGGATGCGGCACCGGCACCAGCGATCCATCAGGCAACCGCAAAGAAAACGGCTTGAATGGCTGCGCGTGCGGCGAACTGTCGCTGACGTCCTTTGTCATGAATATGGCTACTGTGGGATGAAAGCTCTTTTGCAAGTTCGCTGAACGTCAACCCGAAGCCGACAGATTTTTCAAATCAGCGCGGACCTGCTCGTAGGTGGTGGCGTAACTCAGCACCTTGGGATCGGGTTCCATGCCCCAGTGACGACAGGCGGCTTGATAACATCCGGGCCACCAGTTGCGGTGCGTGGTCAGGCCTTCCTCGCGCCATTTGCCCCAGTTCAGCAATACCTTGGACCAGCATTCATCGCCATATTCCACCGCCTTCCGGGCGTCGCCAATCTGGCTGACATACCAGTCGCGACCGACGCGCGCGTGCAGGACTTCGTCCGCCCAGTCGAAGTCTTGAAACAAGCCGGCCAGGGGATTGCCCGACGCCAGACCGACCTCCCATTCGTGGCGCTTGCCGGTCTTGGGCATCAAGCCTTGCTCGATGAAGTACAGCACGGCGTGGCGTTCGAGCGGCTTGAGCTGGGTGTTCAAGCCGAGCGACCAGGTGAAGTTGATCATCACTTCCTCCGGCCAGTTGATGTTGAGATTCACGAAGCCGACCTCGCCCATCATCGCGTGCCGGGCCTCGTCCCAGAGCTGCCGGGTCATGTCGCGATAATAGCCCCAGGGCTGGTCGGGCGTCTCGGCAATGATGCTGGCCATCATCTCCGGCACGTCAATTTCGCGGAGGCGCTTGTAAAACATCATCAGCGTCTTCGCCTGCGCGGGCATGGCGGGATCGTAAAGGAAAACCTCGGCATTCACGCCCATGTTGTAGGGATCGGGAAAGCGTTCATCGCGCTTCGGCACGCCATCAAACTGGAACGGCTGCGAAGAATACCGGAGCGGCAGCGCACAGGCGACCGGCTCCCTGGTCCCGTCGAGTTCACCGGACGCGAGCAACCGCGCATCCAGCAGCTTCAACCAGTCACCGGCCTTGGCCCGCTCGTCGGCTGAAACAAGTTTCGCCACCGCCTGGCCGCCGTAAGCGAGCATTTCTGAGATCTCCAGCAACGAGAACCGGAGCACACGGATGGACGGATGATCGGCGAGCGGATTGGTTTCGACCAGGTGCCGTTCCATGGCGGCCTTCACGGCGGGCAACGCCTTGTTGTAAATACCCAGCAAGAGTTCGCCGGTCGTCGGGGCGTTCGCAATCTCGTCGAAGAAATTCTCGAGTGATTTGTCGGGCACGACATCCAGCCCGAGCGGCGGTTCGCGCATTTCGCCCACGCGCTGGCGCAACGCCGCGACATGCTCGGCGCAATAGTGGGCGTGGAGACTGAAGGCCATCTTCAGCTCGTAGATGGGCTCGGCCGTGAGGCGGCTGATGAAGATCTGATGCAGCCGCTTGAGCGCATAATGATGGCGCTTGAGCCGGCGCACACATTCCTCCACGGACAAGCCGGGCCGGGCCGCGCTCTGAAAATCCGCCAGGCCGGCGAGCGGTGGGAGGTTCTTGTAAGGTTGATAGTTCATGACGTGAACCAGTTGATTGATGCGCGCGAGCCTACGACGGTCCGGCCAAACCGTAAACTGGTTAAAGCACTCCCCGCTTGCCGCATTCACCACCAGTAAGGGCCGGGCGGGCGCGGCTTATTTCAGATACTTCAGGAGCACGAAGCCGCCGATCAGCAGGATCATTCCCGCGATGGCGAGCAGGTCGAAGTATTTCTCGATGAAGACCTTCATGCGCGGCCCCACCCAGTAGATCAGGCCGGCCACCACGAAGAAGCGCAACCCGCGGCCGACGACCGACGCGATGGTGAACTGGAGGAAGTCGAAGTGAAACACCCCGGAGGCGATGGTGAACACCTTGTAGGGAATCGGCGTCACGGCGGCGGCGAGGTTGCCCCAGAAACCGTATTCGTCATACCAGCTCTTGATCTTCAGCATGACAGCCTCGCCATGATAGACCTTCACGATCGGTTCCCCAATCGCCTCATAGCCCCAGTAACCGATGCCGTAGCCGGCCATGCCGCCCAACACGGAACCCACGGTGCAGACCAGGGCGAAGCGGAAGGACTTGGTGGGTGCTCCCACGCACAGGGCGATGAGCAACACGTCCGGAGGAATGGGAAAGAAAGATGACTCCGCAAAGGCCAGCAGGAACAACGCGTACACCCCGCCCGGCCGGTCCGCCCAACTGATGGTCCAGTCGTAGAGACGACGGATCAGATGCGGGTTCTTCGTCTGGGCAGGTGCCGGAGTGGTCTCGTTCACGGGGCGAGAGAAGAATGGAATCGTACCGATGCGTCAAGCCGGGCTCACTTCTCCGCCCCGGCAAGAATGGTTTCAAAATGTGGCTCTTCATCCTCGCGCGCCACCACGTTGATCTCGATCTTCTTCAAGCCCGCCGCTTCCAACCAGTGATGCAGATCGCTCTCGGCGAAACCGAGCCAGCGGTCGCCGTAGAGTTCGCGGGCCTGCTCGAACTTGTGCGCGAGCAAGTCGAGAATCATGATCCGCCCGCCCGTTTTCAGCGTGCGCGCGGCCGCGGCAATGGCCTGGGCGGGATCCGCCGCGTGATGCAGCGCCTGACTGAGAATCACGAGATCCACACTGCCGGGCTGGATCGGCGGATTTTGCAGGTCGCCCAGTCGGAACTCGAGATTCTTGAGGCCGTTCTTCTTCGCCTTGGCCGCGCCGAATTCGATGATCTTTTCCGAGTTATCCACGGCGATCACCTTTTTGCAGCTCCGGGCGAGCAGCTCGCTGAGCAAGCCTTCCCCCGCCCCGAGGTCGGCCACGGTCAACGGCGGCAACATGCGCAACAGCAAATGGCCGAACGCCTGCCAGCTTCTTCCCGGCCCATAGCTGCGGTCGAACCGCCC
>CAYXDZ010000346.1:0-4332 GCA_964463815.1 uncultured Verrucomicrobiota bacterium
AGGCGCTGGACATCGCCGTGCGCGGCAGCCGGGCCTATCAGAACCAGAAGGAGTCGCTCCAACTCCAGGCATTGGGGCTGTCGCTGGCCCGCCATCGTTACACCCCCCTGTTTTCCGCCGATGCGGCCGCCACCTACGCGGAGACGGTCAGCGAGGTCGAGACCGGCATCAACACGATCGTGCGCGAACGGAGTTTGAGCGGTGGGGGCGGAGTGCGCGCCGATTACCTGCTGCGGACGGGCGGGCGGATCGCGGTGGATTTCACGACGGATTTTCTGCGCTTTCTGACAGGTGACCCGAGCGTGAGGAGTTCCTCGGCGCTGGTGGCCACGTTTTCCCAGCCGCTGCTGCGGGGCGGCGGGAAGGTGGCGGCCGAACCCCTGACCCAGGCCGAACGCAACATGCTCTACGCGCTGCGGGACTTTGTGCAGTTCCGGCAGGAGTTCACGCTCGACATCGTGAGCCGGTATTACCGCGTGCTGCAAAACCGCGACGGCCTGGCGAACAGCCACCGGGCCTTCATGAGCCTCAAGGACAACGAGGCCCGCGCGAAGGCCTTTGTGGAGGCCGACCGGCTGGCGAAGGCGCAGCTCGACGAGATCCAGCAGGCATCGCTCAACGCGGAGATCGGCTGGATCAACGCCATCCGCCAGTATCAGCAGAGCCTCGACGATTTCAAACTCACGCTAGGCCTGCCGCTGGAGGCGGCCGTGGTGCTTGACCCGGCGGAATTGTTGAACCTGCAGATCGAGCACCCGGACATCCCGGAGGCGGACGCCACGGAGGTGGCGCTCTTCACCCGGCTGGACCTCTACAACCAGCGCGACCGGTTTGAGGACGCGATCCGGCAGGTCGAGGTGGCGGCCAACGGCCTCCTGCCGCAGTTGGACCTGGTCGCTTCGGCAGCCACCGGCGGCGCGCGGAGTGGCGGCGGTTTTCCGGATATTGAATGGAACCAATACCGCTGGAACGCCGGGCTGAACCTGAACCTGCCGCTCGACCGCAAGGCCGAACGCAACACCTACCGGGCGGCCTTGATCAACCAGGACCGGGCGGCGCGGGAGCTCGAGCTGGCCATCGACCAAATCCGGCTGCAGGTGCGCGAAGACCTGCGGGTGCTGGATCAGGCGCGGCGGACGTTTGACATCACCGAGATCGGCGTCGCCATTGCGGAGCGGCGCGTCATCGAGCAGACCATCCGGCAGGACATCGGCCAGGGGCTGGCGAAGGATCTGGTCGATGCCCAGACGGCGCAGTTGAGTTCGCAGAACGCCCGCACGGCCGCGCTGGTCGGGCACACCCTGGCCCGGCTGCGGTTCTACCGCGACATGGGCCTCCTCACCATCAACGCAGACGGCACCTGGAATGAAGAATCCCCCCGGCTCACCTCCCACTAACGCGGCACCCCGGCGGTCGGCACCCCGGTGGACCTATGTCACCGCGTTGATCCTCCTCGCCGCCCTCGGCTGGTGGCTGTTCCGCGGCGGGACCGCCACCGAAGAGCGCGTGACCTTCGAGGCCCGGCGCGGGCCGTTGACGATTTCCGTGATCCAGGGCGGCAGCATCGAGGCCCTCGAATCGCAGGAAATCCGGTCCGAGGTCCGCGGTTATCAGGGCACGAAAATCCTCAAGATCGTCGAGGAGGGTTACCTCGTGACCGAGGAGGATGTGCGGACCAACAAGGTGCTGGTCGAGCTGGATTCCTCGGAGTTGAAGCAGCGGCTGCTCACGCAGGAGTCCGAACAGGAATCGCGGTTCTCGACCATGACCGAATCGCGGCAGGCGTATGAAATCCAGCTCGGCCAGAACCAGGCGGACATCAAGGCCGCGGATCAGAAGGTGAAGTTCGCGCGGATGGACCTCGACAAGTTTCTGGGGGAAGCGGCGGCACAGGAGTTGATCGACGAGATTGGGTTGAAACTTCCCGAGCCGCCGGACTTGGAGGATGTACCTGAGATGAACCTGGAGGCCGCCACCGCGCCGGCGGCCCGGCCCGGCCAGTTGCCGGCCAACCTGCCGCCGGAGATCGCCGCGCAGTTGTCCGCGCAGCTTGCCTCGGCGGCCGGCCAGCCCCGGGTCGTCACCGCCGCGACGCTCGAAGGACTGCCGGGGATTAACCTGCAACCCATCGTTCCCGAAAGCAGTCAGCCTCCCGTAACCGCGAATGGGCGTGCCCGCGAGGCAGACTCGCTGCGGCCCACAAGTTTCAACGTGGATTTCAGCAAGTATGCCGACACCAACAAACTGGGCGACGGCACGGCCCTGCAGGACTTGCGCAAGAAGCAGGACGACCTCGTGGTGGCCGAAAGCGAACTCAAGCTCGCACAGGTGAAACTCGATGGCACGAAGCGGCTCTACGACAACAATTTTGTCACGCGCACCGAACTCGACAACGAGGAGTTGAACGTCCGCAAGATGGAGTTGCGGGTGGACACCGCCAAGACCGCGCTGCGCCTGCACGAGACCTATGAATTCCCGAAGCTGGCCGAGGAAACCGTCTCGAAATACGAGGAGGCCATCCGTGTGCTCGACAAGGCGTACAAGGAGGCCATCTCCAAGCTGGCCCAGGCCCGCGCGCGGAAGATCAGCGCCGAAAACCGGTTCGAACTGGGCTTGCGGGAGATTCGCGAAACCCGGGAGCAGATCGCGAAATGCACCCTCACCGCCACAACTTCGGGACTCGTGGTGTACGGGGCGAGCGGCAACCAGATGGTCTATTACGGCGGCCAGGAACAGATTCGCGAGGGGGCCACGGTGCGTGAGCGCCAGGCCATCATCACCATCCCGGACATGACCAAGATGTCCGTGCAGTTGAAGATTCACGAATCACACATCAAGAAGGTGCGCAAGGATCTGCGGGCGCGCATCACGCTGGACGCGTTTCCGGACGAGCAGCTCCACGGCGTGGTCTCGAAGGTCGGCGTGCTGCCCGATTCGCAAAACCGCTGGATGGCCCCGGACATGAAGGTGTACCTGACCACGGTCACCATCGAGGGCACGCGCGACTGGGTGAAACCCGGCATGAGCGCCAAGGTGGAAATCCTGGTCAACCAGCTCGACGACGCCGTTTACATTCCGCTCCAGGCGGTGAACACGGTCAAAGGCCGGGCCTACTGCCACGTCCTCAAGGGTGGCAAAACCGAGGAACGCGAGATCGTCACCGGCGATTTCAACGACGAGTTCATCGAGGTGAAGGAAGGCTTGCAGGCCCGGGAGCTGGTCCTGGTCCGGCCGCCCCGCGGGCAGGCCGAGGAAGGAGCCGGCGCACCCGAACCCGAACCCGAACCGGCCACGTCCGCCCCGCAACAATCGGCGGCGTTGAAGGGAGCATGAACCGCCTGCCTCCAGCGGTGCCCGTGCTGCTGTTCGACCGCTGGCGGCGGGCGCTGGATCTCGCCGTCAAGAGCCTGTGGCTGCACCGGTTGCGCTCGCTCCTGACCGTGCTGGGCATCGTGTTCGGCGTGTGCTCGGTCATCGCCATGCTGGCGATCGGCGAGGGCGCCAGTTACGAGGCGCAGGAGCAGATCAAAAACCTGGGCAGCCAGAACATCATTCTGCGCAGCGTCAAACCACCCGAGGAACAGAAGGTTGCCAACCAGCAGCAAAACTATCTCCTGGATTACGGCCTGAAATACGCCGACATCAAGCGCATCCAGGAAACCCTCGACGATGTCACGGTGATCGTTCCCGGACGGATCATGCGCGAATACGTCTGGAACCTGACGCGCCGGCTCGATTGCGAAGTCGTGGCCACGGTGCCGTGGTATCCCGAAATGCGCGGCCAGCAGATCGCCGAGGGCCGCTTCTTCAGCGAGTACGAAATGGAGGCCCGGTCCCACGTGGTGGTGCTCGGCCATGACACGGCGGAAAACCTCTTCCCCTCCGGCGGAGCGCTGGGCAGCGACGTGCGCATCGGCGAGCAGTACTACCGCGTCATCGGCGTGATGCGGCCGGCGGGACGGAGCAACAAGGTCGAGGAATTAAACACCGCCGCCGCCGCCGCGCCGCGCGTTTTCATGCCGCTGAACACGGCGCAGACGACCTTTGGTGAAATCCTCCAGAAGCGCCGCAGCGGGAGCTTCGAGACGGAACGGGTGGAACTGCACGAAGTCACCCTCAAGGTCCGCGACCGCGACCGCGTGGTGCCGGTCTCGCACGCGGTGAAACACCTGCTCGAATCCACGCACAAGAAAAAGGATTACGACGTGGTGGTGCCGCTGGAACTCCTTCGTCGCGCCGAGGAGACCAAGCGTATCTTCAACATCGTGCTCGGCTCGATCGCGGCCATCTCGCTGCTCGTGGGCGGCATCGGCATCATGAACATCATGCTCG
>CAYXDZ010000347.1:0-4330 GCA_964463815.1 uncultured Verrucomicrobiota bacterium
TCGACGATGCCGATGATCACGGCGTCCACGGGACATTCCTTGAGGCCGGGCGCGAGCCGGGCGCTGCTGCCCTGGCAGAACATCACCATCTCGCCTTCGCCAGCGCCGACGCTGTCCACGGCCACGACGGTGTTGGAACCCAGCTTGAACTTCGTGGGGTCCTTGTCGTCCACGAGCATCGGCCGCAGCAGGAGCAGCTTGCGGCCGGTCATGCCGTCATCCTTCTTGGTCGCGACGACCGAGCCTTCGACTTTAGCGAGGAACATGATTGGAATTCAGGAGTCAGAATTCAGGAGTCAGAAGCCAGCCCGCGCCCGCCATTCTGTATTCTGAATTCTGTATTCTTGGTTCTGCCCTACTTCTTCCTCGGCAGCACGGCGTCGGTTTCGTTGTGCGGACGCGCGATGACATGCACGCTGATGACTTCGCCCTTCATGGCCTTGACAGCCTGGGCACCGGCATCGACGGCGGCCTTGACGGCGGCGACATCGCCGACGACGACCGAGGTGACCATCGCGTTGCCGACCTGGGTCATGGGACCGGCGAGCTGCACATTGGCGGCTTTGAGCATCGCGTCGGTGGCTTCCACCAGCGCGACGAGGCCGCGGGTTTCGATCATTCCAATTGCTTGTTGAGCCATATTCTTTGGTTCGTGGTTCGTGGTTGATTGTCAGTTGTTCAAAAGTCTGCGGGTCTCCCGGGCGACGACGAGTTCTTCGTTCGTCGGGATGACCATCACTTTCACCCGCGAGTCCGGCGCGCTGATGATCGCTTCGCGGCCCTGGGTTTCGGCGTTGAGTTTCGAATCAAGCCGGATGCCGAGATTGTCCAAGTCCGCGCAAATCGCGGCGCGAATGGACGCGCGGTTCTCGCCAATGCCGGCGGTGAAGACGATCGCGTCCGCACCGTTGAGCTGAAAAAAGTAGCCGCCGATCCAGCGTCTCGCCTCGCTGACGAGCACGTCGAGCGCGAGCTGCGCTTTCGCGTTCCCCTGCTCCGCCGCCGCCGCAATGTCGCGGATGTCGTTCGACACGCCGCTCAAGCCTTGCAGGCCGGACTCCTTGGTGAGCTGGCGTTGCGCTTCTTGAATCGAAATGCCGAGCGTCTTCACCGCGTAAGGAATCGCCTCGGAATCGAGATCGCCCACGCGATTGTTGTGCGGCAAACCGGACTGCGGACTCATGCCCAAGCTGTTGCCGATCGCCAGGCCGTCGCGGATGCCGGTGATGCTGGAACTGCCGCCCATATGGCAGGAAATCACACGCAGGCTCGCGCCGCGCACCGGTGACTTGCCGCCGTCGCGATACAAGTTGCGCGAGCGCTCGGCGATGTCGCCGCGGCCGAGCAGTTCGGCGCTGCGTTCGGCGATGAATTTGTGGCTCGCGCCGTGAAAGCCCCAGCGACGCACCCCGATGTCATGCCAGCTATCCGGCACGGCGTAACGCATCATGGCCTCGGGCGCGAACTGGTAGAACGCCGTCTCGAACAGCCCGACGAGCGGCACGCCCGGCACGCGTTTCGCAAAGAGGCGGATGCCCGTGATGTAAGGCGGGTTGTGCGCCGGTGCGAGGTCGTTGTATGCCTCCATCGCGGCGAGTACCTGCTCGTCGAGCCGGACGCAACCGGTCACTCCCTTCGCGATCACGGTCTTGAAACCGACGGCCGCAAGCTCGTTTTCGGTCGCAATCACGCCGGCTTCCTTGAGTTGCGCGAGACAGTCCTCGATCGCCTGCGGGTAATCGGTCACGCGCTCGAAGCCGCCCTTGTGCAACAGGCGTTCGGCGTTGTCCGAGAAATCGAACAACCGCCACTTGAGCGACGTGCTCCCGATATTGGCGACCAGGATCTTCATCAGTGCGGAATTCGGAATGCGGAGTGCGGAATATCAGTCACGGCCCGCGGATGACGTTCGGCATTCGCATTCCGAACTCCGCGTTCTGCGTTCACTCCAGCCATTTGCCCAGCCCGGCGAGGTCGTCGTGCGGACGCGGGATCACCTGGACGCTGACCACCTGGCCGACCTGCGCCGCGGCGGAAGCCCCGGCATCGGTGGCGGCTTTCACGGCCGCGACGTCACCCCGGAAAAACGCGGTGACGTAGCCGCTGCCGACCTTTTCCCAGCCGGTCATGGTGACGTTGGCGGATTTCAGGGCGGCGTCGCTCGCTTCGAGCAGTGCGCAGAGGCCCTTGGTTTCGATCATTCCAATTGCTTGTTGAGCCATATCGTTGGTTCCGTTTTGAAAAGTTTACTTCGCCGCCTTGGCCGCGCCCACGAACGCCTTGACCAGATCCTCGTGCGGACGCGCGATGATGTGGCTGGCGACGAGTTCACCGATCTTGCTGGCGGCCTTCGCGCCGGCATCGACGGCCGCTTTCACGCTGCCGACATCGCCCTGACAAAGGACGGTGATCAGCCCGCCGCCGATGGGAATGGTTTTGACGAGACTGACGTTGGCGGCCTTGACCATCGCATCCGATGCCTCGACCGAGCCGACGTAGCCCTTGGTTTCAATCATGCCGATTGCTTCGCTCATATATTTCGTTCGTGGTTTGTGGAGAGTTGTTCGTTGTTAAAAAATTACTTCACCAGCTCAACCGCCGTGTCGGGCTGGAGGTTGCAGGCGTTGCCTTCGTCGGTGTCGATGTGGACCTCGAGTTTGAAGTTCGGGTCCACGCGCACGAGCATCTGCTCCAGCGTGATCGCACATGGGCCGCCGATCTTGAGCTTCATCATCTCCCCCGCCTTGACGCCGTAATAGTCCGCGTCGGTGGGGTGCATGTGGACGTGCCGCAACGCGCGAATGATGCCATCCGGCATTTCGAAGAAGCCCGCCGGCCCCATCAACATCCCACCGGGCGTACCCTGGATGCTGCCCGACGCACGCAACGGCAGATCGAAGCCGAGCGCGATACCGTCGGTGTAGGCCAGTTCAACCTGGTTCAAGTTCCGGCACGGGCCGAGAATCCGGAGATTGGAAATCACGCGACTGCGCGGGCCAACCAGCGTGACTGTCTCCTTCGCGGCGAACTGCCCTTCCTGATAGAGCCACTTGTGGACGGTGAGCTGGTGGCCCTTGCCGAAAAGTGCTTCCACCGCCTCGGGCGTGAGATGGCAATGCCGCGCGCTGACGTTCACCACGAGCGGATTCGGGGCCGACGCCGCCCTGGGCATCGGTTTGCCGAGCCGCTGATAAACCGCCTGCCGAACCATGTGTTCGACCACTGCCCGATGCGGAGCTGATGCGATGGCTGCCATTTGTCGGGAGGGCTTTTGCAAGATTTCGGCAATCCAGTCAACATATTTCTTGCAACTTCTTTCAAAATCTTCCACACATCTGCGCAGATGACGGCTGAAGAACGCCAGTTCCGGATCGAGGAGCACCTGAAGAAGGTCGAGTTTGCATCCCTCGCCGAATTGTCGGAACTCGTTGATGTTTCGGAATCAACCGTCCGTCGCGATGTGCAAATCCTCGAAAGCAAGGGGGCCGTGCAACGCACTCACGGTGGTGCCCGATTGATCAATCCCCGTTCGGACGAGTTCATCTTCACCACGCGCGACACCTTTCAGGCGGAGGAGAAGGACGCCATCGGACGTGCTTGCGCCGAGTTGATCACGCCCGGGCAGACGGTAATCCTCGATGCGGGCACGACGGTCTTCCACGTGGCCAAGCATCTCGCCGCCAAGAGGCCGCATGTCGTCACCAACTCCCTGCCGGTGGCCAACCTGTTCGCGTCGAACCCGGACCTGGAAGTCGTCGTTTCCGGCGGCGTGATTTACCCGCGGCTCGGGGTGCTGGTTGGTCCGATCGCGGTCGAGACCTTCACCAAGATTCACGCCGACGTGGCGATCCTCAGCGCGGCGGGCATCACCGAAGAAGGCATCTCGAATTCGCACGGTCTGCTGATCGACATACAGAAGGCGATGCTCGCCAACGCGCAGAAGATCATCTTTTGCCTGGATCACACCAAATTCGGCCGAAAGAGCTTCAGCCAGTTGTGTGACCTCGACGTGATCGATGTGGTCGTCACCGACGCGCAAACGCCGGAGCCGATGTTGGAAATGCTGCGCGGCCGGGACGTGCAGGTGGTGGTGACGAAGGAGTAATTTCGGGTCAAGCGAGCCCATTCGCGGCCCGTTGCGGAGCGATCCCGAGCCGGCAACTTAAGCCGGGCCAGCCTTCAGCAACGCCTCGGCATGTTTCCGCGCCGCGGCGGACTGGCCGCCCAGCATCCGCGTCAATTCGTTCACGCGAGCTTCCCCTTCCAACCGCAGCAATTCGGTCACGGTGCGGCCGCCGCGCACTGACTTCCGCACTTCAAAGTGAGTCCG
>CAYXDZ010000348.1:0-4294 GCA_964463815.1 uncultured Verrucomicrobiota bacterium
CCCGCCAGCGCGAGCCGCAGCCAGTGGGTCGAGCGCTTGCGCGCTCCCACGAGCAGCTCGCGGTGAATGAGCGGGAGGGCGTTCATGTCAGGTGCGCCGCAGCTCGACCGGAGGTGAGCCGGCGAGAAAAGTGTTGTTCACGCGGGCGCGGGCATAGGCGGCGAGGCCGACAAACAGAACCAGCATGACTGTCTGCCAAACCAGCGTGCTGAAATGCCACATCAAGCCAAGGCTGGCAAACGGCAGCGAGAGGATCATAGGCAGCAGGGATGCGATGATGAAGGCCTTGGCCGCGGCAAACGCCGGACGCCGCGAGTGCCAGCTTTCCCAGATTCCGAGCCATGCCAGCGCGACAAGACTTGTCATTTCACCCAGTGTGCGGGCCAGAAAGACGGGCAATCCATACTCGCGCTGGATCGCGTGCGAGTCGGTTACGAAGAAGAGTGCCAGCAGTGTGCCCAACAGGCGGAGAGCAAACATGACCAACACCGGCTTCAAGAAGGTCGCGCGCAACGAGCGCCAGATGTCACGGACGGCTTGTAAACGGAAACCGGGAGTCACGAGCAACAGTTCCAAGCTACCCGACTGCCTTGCCTCCGCCAGAAACCGGGCCGCCTGCCAGGCGACAAGGAAATCGAGGACGATTCCGAGCAGCAGGCTGCCCAAGAAAAGGATCGGGACTAAGAATATCAGGGCTCCGGACATGACACCCCCCAGAATTGATTGAAAGCCCGCCAACCCGATGACAATGGCCGCGATCCAGATGAATTGTCTGCGCGATTCCGGCGGGTGGAGCCACCAGAGAATCGGGCTGATGTTGATCAGTTCCGCTGGGCGCTCTGTTGGCTGGCGAGGACGGCCTGGCAGCACCGTGTCCAGAGGCGTTGCATCTTCCTGCGGCATGAAGACAGACGATGTTGGGACGGAACCCGGTGCCTCGCTCTCGGCTCCCGCCAGATTCATGGGTGCCAGCCGCTGGCTGGTGGTCCACACGAGGAACAGCAGAAGCCACCCGGCTCCTGCCAAGTGCAAACAGAATATCAATGGCGAACCTGCCGCCAAGGTGAGGAACAACAAGTAGGCTGGATTTGCAAACAGCAGGATGCTCGGCGTGTCGTGCAGTTGCAGGCTCCAGAAGAGGAGTCCGAGGTAGGGCGCCCACAGCACTGGCAGCGCGACGAGTTTCCGCCAGGGGTGCGGCTGGCCGAAGGCAACTTCCCGGCGTTGTTGGGCGTCAATTTCGGTGGTGAGCGCGATGCCAAGGAACATCCAGCCAAAAGGAAGGCACATGACCAGCACCGCCCCAAGGGTTCGCAGCACGACCTGTAGATCATTGGTGCGAATTGCGGCCACATACAGACCTGCCGCGTTCGACAGCAGGAGCACCAGCAGGAGAGTCGCCGCCGCCATCCAGACTTGATTAATGGTGACGCCGCCAACCATCAAAGCCAGCGCCAGCACGGGCACGAACGCAAGCAATCCTGCCGTTCCCTGCAAAGTTGCCGCGACGAGTTTTCCTAGTACGAGGTCGAAGCGGCGCATGGTCGTCAACAACAACAAACCGAGGGTGTTTTCCCGGTTCTCCTCAGAGAGGGGGATCCCGGCCGAACGGGCACCAGACAGTGCGGCCAGCAGAAAGGCGATAAATGTGAGGGTTCCAAACAGAGCTGGGCCAAGACCGGATATACCTCCGGCTCCACCCGACACCGTTGTGACGATAAACAGGAAGAAGCCAATGGTTAGAATGCCCACCCCCACTCGAATCCACCACGTCATCGGCCGCCGGCTGGCGACCAGCAGCTCGCGATGAATGAGCGGCAGGGCGTTCATGTCAGGTGCGCCGCAGCTCGACCGGGGGGGAGCCCGTGAGAAAAGTTCGCCCGAGCGCCCAGCGCGCGGCGAAGGTGATGGCCAGGAAGAAACCGATGCTCAACACGTGGGGCAGCATCGCCTCGGCGGACCAGGTCGAAGCCGTGGTCGCAAAGGGCAGAAACAGGACCGCGGGGACCACGAACGCGATTACAAAGGTCTGGATCGCGGCGAAGCCGGGACGGCGGGAGCTCCAGCCGCTCCAAAGGCCCAGCCAGGCCATCGTCGCCAGGCCGGCCAGATGCCGGCCGGAGTTGAGCAGGTAAACCGGCAAGCCATAGGCGGGGTCGAAGATGTCCGGCCGGTCCTCCGGCATCAGGTTGATGGCGAGCAGCGTTCCCGCCAGGCCCGCCAGCCACACCAGCAGCACCGGTTTGAGGAGGGCGTCGCGCAGTGACCGCCAGACGTCGCGGATGGCGTTGGTCCGAAACCCGGGGGTGACCAGCAGCAGCTCGATGCTGCGTGAACGCCGGGATTCTACGAACAGCCGCGCTGCCTGCCATCCGACCAGGAAGTTGACCACGGGCCAGACCAGGGCACCGGGCAGCCGGAAGCCCCCGAAGAAAGGAGCAATGCTGTTTTGATCGATTGCCACGAAGATTGGAAAAAATGCCGCCACGCTCATCATCACCGCCGCAAACCAGAGAAACCGCCGCATGCCTGCGCCGGGGTGCAGCAGCCAGGCCACGGGAGCCTCTTCCAGCAATCGACTTGGTCTGGAGTAAGATTGAAACCCGGAGGAAGTGGGTTCGCCGTCGGATGCATGATCGTCGTCATTTACCCCGGATGCATCCGGGGTTTCCGGGGTGGAGGGTTTGGTGTGATTACCGGAAACACCGATGTTGATCACCGCCAGCCGCCGGCTCGTCAGCCACACCAAGGACAAAGCCAAACAGAGGGCTCCCACGGCCTGGACACTAAACAGCACAATTGAACCGCTGCTCAGGCTGAGCAAAAGCATGCCTGCCGGACTGGCAAAGGATCCGAGCGAGATGGCGGGTGCCAACAGCAGGCTGAACAGAAACAGGGCTGCCAGTGGCAACCAAAGCAATGGCAGCACGATGCCCTTGGACCTTGGGTCCGGCCGGCCGAAGGCAAACTCCCGTTGCGTTTGGGCATCCAGTTCCACGGTCATCATGAGCGCCAGCACCATCCAGCCGGTGGGCAGGCACGCGACCAGAACCAGCAATAACGTCATCATGGAAGCTTTGAAATCTTGCGCGTTCATGGCCCCGGCATAAAGCCCGGCGGCGGTGGATAGCAGCACCATGATGGCCAGCGTGATCGTGCTCATCAGCCATTGCTGGGCCGTGACACCACCGGTTAGCAGAACAAGCGCGAGCACGGGCAGAAATGTGGCCAGCACTCCGAGTCCTTCCAGGATGCCTGCCGCCAGTCGGCCGAGCACCAGTTCATTCCGGCGTAGCGGGGTCAACAGCAGCAGACCGAGCGTGTTCTCGCGGTTTTCCTCGCAGAGCGGCAGGGCTGCGGAGCGAACGCCGGAAAACGCCGCAAACAAAAAAGCCACGATGCTCAAAATGGTGAACAAAGCCGGCCCGACCCGTCCTGGTTGGCTGACACCCAACGAGGTGGTGCCCGCGATGAAGAGAAACCCCAACGCACCCACCAGGCCAGCCCCCACTCGAATCCACCACGTCATCGGCCGCCGACTGGCGACCAGCAGCTCGCGGTGAATGAGCGGGAGGGCGTTCAAGGAGCAGGGCGTATCGTCCTCGCGCTCGTCCTCGTAATCGGAACCGGTCCATGAGTTCCGAAAGCCGAAGCACGAAGGCCGAAACAATGCCGGGCGCTGAGGATCGAAATGCCGCCCCGAACCATTAATCGCAAGTTTCCAAGTTGGTGCGGGCGCATAATTTTCGGGCGTCGGCTTTCGATCTTGATTCGGTATTCGGCTTTTGGACTTCAACTTCCGGGAATCGCCCAACCTTAACGGAAGGTGAAGACTTCGAGGACGAGGACGAGAGCGAGGACGATTCTGTTACTGCGTCTCACCCTTGGTCACGTGGAGGAAGACTTCCTCGAGGCCAACTTCCTCCTCGCGCAATTCGAGCAGCTTGAAACCGTTGTTCACCAGCACTTCGGGCACGCAACTGTGATCCGCCTCGTGATCGATCATCGTGAGCTTGAGTTCGCCATCCACGGCTTCGATCTGCGAAATCTCGCTGCGCAGCTTGAGGAAGCCAATGGCCTGGTCGAGGTCGCCGTCGCGGAGCTTCGCCCACACGATGCGGCCGGTGAACATCTGCTCTCGGACGCCTTGCACGGGGCCGGCATAAATCAGTTTGCCCTTCTCGATGATGGCGACGCGGTTGCACAGGCTTTGCAGCTCGCTGAGGATGTGCGAGCTGATGATGACGGTTTTGCCGAGGCGTTTCAGTTCCTCGAGGATGGCCATCATCTCGAT
>CAYXDZ010000349.1:0-1744 GCA_964463815.1 uncultured Verrucomicrobiota bacterium
TTGGCGTTGATCTTCACGAGGAAGTTGCGCCCGATGATCATCGGCTCGGACTCGGGGTGGTTGATGTTGTTCGGAATGATGGCGCGGCCGGCGGCAACTTCGGAGCGGACGAATTCGGGGGTGATCTGCGGGGGAATGCGCTGGGGGAAGCGGCGGAACACGGACGGGGTGAATGCGGAGTGCGGAGTGGGGAGTGCGGAGTGTTGCGCGCTCCCCGCGTGCTGTTTGTTCAAATCGTTGCGGACGTTGTCGCCGCTCAATTCCGCAATCCGAATTCCGCACTCCGCACTTCGGAGGTTTTCGCGGATGGCGATGAATTCCATCTCGGGCGTGATGATTCCGGCGCGAGCGTAAGCGAGTTGCGTGACGACTTTGCCAGCCTTGGCGCGGAGCGGGCGACGGCGCTGCGAGGTGAGACCGGGGAACTCGACGAGGCGATTCTTCTCCGCCTTGCTGGCGTATTCGGCGTGTTTGCCGGAGAGATAACCATTGTCCTGCGGCTTCACTTCGCGGCCATCAATCTCCTCCACGTCACCGCGCTCGCGAATCCACTTGGCGCGCAACGCTGGCAGACCTTGTTCGGACGTGCCGGTGAACGCGGGGTCGCCCCACGGCCCGGAACAGTCATACACGCGCACGGGATCATTCGGCGTGACCGCGCCGGTGTAAGACTTCGTCGGCGACACTTCGATCTCGCGCATCGGCACGCGGACGTCTTTGTGTATTGTGCCTTCGACGTAAATTTTTTTGCTGGCGGGCAGTTGTTCGCTGCTGTGCGGTTCGAGGAAGTCAGGTTTGGCGATCATGGCGCGATGCAGTTTGGAGTTTCGGTTTGAAAGTTTCGAGTTAGTGACCGCAGACGGCGGTTGACGATCGCTGCGGCGATGTATTTTGGGGAACAGCGAGAGAAGAAGCGCACTCCCTTCGCCAGCATGACCTGGATCAGGTATTGCGGGTCTCTCCCGACCGGCGGGAGACTCTCAGCCCAAACGGGCTCCCCGGTTGCTGGGAGCATAGGACGCCACCCCGTGGGGTCAAGCGATGCGTTGGGAAGAATGGCCGGTCAACCCGGATACCCCGTCATGAGGTCGAGCATGTCCTTGACGGCGCGCTGAAGGCCGGTGAACACCGCGCGGCTCACAATGCTGTGGCCGATGTTCAACTCCTCGAGGTGAGGCACGGCGTGCAGGGTGCGAAGATTTTCGTAATTCAAACCGTGTCCCGCGTTGACGCGGATACCGAGCTGGTGGGCGAGCCGGGCACTGGCGGCGAGCGTCTCCAATGCCTGCTCCGCCCGGCCGTCCGCGTGAAACTGTTCCGCAAAAGCGCCGGTGTGCAGTTCGATGAACGGAGCCCCCGTTTTCGCGGCGGCTTCAATTTGTCGGGGATCGGGATCGATAAACAGGCTCACCTCGATTCCCGATCCGGTCAGGCGCTTCGTGGTTTCCCGGAGTGAATCCAGATGGCCGGCAACATCCAGCCCGCCTTCAGTGGTCACTTCCTCGCGCTTTTCGGGAACGAGGCAGACGATGTCCGGCCGGATGTCGAGCGCGATGGCGATGATCTCCGGCTCGTTCGCCAGTTCAAAATTGAAGCGGGTGGTGATGACCTCGCGCAGGCGTTTCACATCGCGGTCGATGATGTGCCGGCGGTCCTCGCGCAAGTGGGCGGTGATGCCGTGCGCGCCGGCGGCCAAAGCCTGATGGGCGGCCTCGACCGGATCAGGTTCGCCGTAAGCAAAGCC
>CAYXDZ010000349.1:1844-4281 GCA_964463815.1 uncultured Verrucomicrobiota bacterium
AAAAGTTCGACGAACGGACTGGCCTGCTGAAAAGCGGCGAGCCGGGCCTGGGTGATTTCCCAATCGTAGTAGATCAAGTCCGAGCGTTGCTCGAACTGGGCGAAAAGTTCATCCGGAGCCGGTTGTGCATTGGTCTGGGCCGCGAGCGGAAAAATGCCACCGTGGAGAAAGCCCTGGTTGCCGTCCTTTGCGGGGCCGAGATAAGGAACCAGCACCGGCAGACCGCGCCAGAGCAGGCGGGTCTGGTTGGTGGCGCTCAGCCATTGACCCAGTGCGAGCTCCAGCAGGCGCGGGTTGTAAACGCCCGGCACGGATTTTTCGAGATGGGCAAAGGCTTTCACCTCGTCCTTCACGGGCAGGGCGAAGTCGTTGATGAACGCGACCGTGCTGCGCGACCAGCCGAACCACTGATCCGGCACCAGGTCAGGTGGCAAACCGTTCACGATATCGAGTCCGCCCAGAAAGTCCCGCACGCCTCGCGCGGCGGTAAAGGACACCAACGGGTCACGAACAATCCCCCGCGGGATTTGCCAGGCGGAGTGAGTGGTGGTGCGGCCATCGGCAAGCGTCAGCTTCGCGGTGGTCCGCAGGTCCTTGCCCTGCCAGGAAACGGCCGCGTCGATGTGCGTGATGCGGCCGGTGAACGGCAGCGCGGGTTGCCAGTCCAAGGCCGCAGGCTGCGCTTCAAACTTCAGCCAGTCCTCGCCAGGCGGGGGCAGGGGACGTCCGTCACGAGCGAGCCGGGCCACCCAGCGCGCGGCCGTGGATTCACGGGCAAACTCACTGGCGATGAGCAGCCAGTTCTGATGCACGACAAAGGCATACGAGCGCCGTCCCGCCGGGGCGGGGATCTGCCAGCCGGACAGCCCTTCCAGCTTGATCGCCTGCGGTTCACCCAGACCCAGGCGGCGGCCGATGGTCATCAGCAGTCCGTTCCAACGGGCCGCACCCTCGGCGTCGAGCTGGATCGCCAGCGCCCACGAACCGGTTCCCAGCGGCGTTCCCTCAAGCCGCCCGATGGATTCGTATTTCAAAAGGTCGGCAATCAGCGGCGAGACGATTTCCGCCGACATGTCCCGCGTGTTCAAACCGACCCAACCGGGCAGGTGACTGGTGAGCCGGGACCGAATCTGGTTGGCCAGCCGGGCCGAGTTGGTCAGCGTGGAGAGCTGGCTGAGCACCCCTTCCGGGTTGGTGGCGGCCAGCGCCCCGGTTCCAATAAAATGCCAGGCAAGCGCGGGAGGTTCACCGGTTTCGGCGGCGACGGCACGGCCGGTGGTGGTGGCGGTAATCGCCAGCGCCACGCAAAGAGACTTGATCATAGACACGCTCCTGATTGCCAAACTGCCGGGTCGTTGGCAAATCGAATCACAAATGGGTTGCTCTGTTCACCGGCCAGTTGATTCCATCCGCCGGTGTCGCGTTCAAAGTCTTTTCTCGTCTCCTGGCTCCCGGTGGTGCTGGTCATGGCCCTGATCTTTGGTGCGTCCACCGACTTGATGTCCAGCAGCCGGACCTCGCGGTTCATCGGCCCCGTCCTGCGCTGGGTCTTTCCCGACTTGAGCGACCGCGCCGTCCGCCAGGTGCAACTGGCCGTCCGCAAGGCGGCGCATGTGACCGAGTACGCCATTCTGGCCTTGCTCCTGTATCGCGCGATTCGGCGGACTCTGGAGCGATCACCGGAAATCTGGTGCCGGCAATGCGCCGGGTGGGCCTTTGGCATCGCGGTAATCTATGCCGCTTCGGACGAGTGGCACCAGAGTTTTGTGCCCAGCCGGGGCGGGACCATTCACGATGTAATCATCGATGGTGCGGGGGCGGCGCTCGGTCTGGCACTCTGGCACGGCTGGCTTTTGTGGCGTCAGGCGAGGGGGTTACGGCGCGGGCATTGAATCCGGTTCAACGGTTCGTGCAGGGTTCTGGGGAATTCCCCCCCGAACACTGATGAAGCGGCCGCTGGGACTGGTGATCATCGCTTACCTGCTGGGCATCCTGCTGGGCGACGCACTGACGCTTCCGGTCGGCCTCTGGCTGGCGGCCGGGCTGGGGGTTGCCGTGTTATGCGTCGGCAATGACCGCCTCCGTCCCTGGCTGTTGCTACCGCTGCTGCTGCTCAGTGGTGCCGCCAATCTCACTCTAAATCAGCAGACCATCAGCCCGCTGGACCTGCGCCGGACACTGGGCGACGAACCCGCCCTGGTCACTGTGCGCGGCCGGGTCGAAACGGTGGACCTTCGGGCCAGCACGCCCCGCGCGGGAGAGCAGGCTCTGCGCACCAACGCCCGGCTGCGCGTGGAAGCCGTGCAAATCAAGGGCGCATGGCAACCAGCCCACGGCTGGGTGCTCGCCAGCTCGCGGGTCGGTGAAGATCCGCTGCTTCAGGTGGGGCAGGAGGTCGAGGTGTTTGGAGTGAGTCGAACTCCGTCACAGGCCTTTG
>CAYXDZ010000350.1:0-4279 GCA_964463815.1 uncultured Verrucomicrobiota bacterium
TTTTCAAACTCGGTTTGCAGGAAGTATGGATCAAAGCCCTGCACCGCCGAACTCCGTCCGATGGGATCCAGTGTGCTGGAGTCCTTTTTGACCTCCACCGTCACCGTGCTGGCAAAAAACTCGGGCAGCACAAACGTGACGAGCGTCGCGGTCAGAACCACCAGCAGAAACACGGCAAGAATAACCGTTTTGCGGATACGGATGATCCGCCAGTAATCCAAAAAGTGCAGCGCACTGCCCGCCTGCGGTTCCTGCTTAAACGATTCCATAATGCATAAAGAAAAAAAGGGAGGCTGAATCTTGCGGCTCCAGCCTCCCTACGCCAAAGGTGATTTCCGGGCCTTAGTACGTCGCTCGGAGTCCGACGTAACCAATGTGCCGGGTGTAACTGCGACCTGCTGAATCGCTGTCGAGGTCGTCATAGTTGTAACCCGCCTCGGCACTCAAGAATTCATTGATGCTATATGACAGGTTCAAGCCGAAGATGTTGAACATGTCTTCCGTGCCATCCAAAGATCCGGAAAAGCCCTGATTGAAATCCGACAACTGCCACTGGTAGGTCAGATTCGCATTCAACCGGGCCGTTATCCGATGCGTCCAGTTCAAGTAAACCAAGTGCGTCTGCGCATCCAGCACAGTGAGGTCCGTGGCGGTGCTTTGGTAGCGGTAGCCCAGCAAAACGTAGCTGCCCGGATTGTAGAGGTAGCTCAAATTGCCATCCACGTAAGGATTGGTGCTATCGTCATCCAAACCGGAGCCCGCAGGCACATCAGTGTACTCACGCAATTGAACACCACCGCGAAGCGATCCGTTCAACTGCGGGGTGAAATTGTGCTCAACACCAGCATAGACGAAGTGCGAACGGGAATTGCGCCAGTCGGGATCAACCAGCGCAGGACCACCCGGAAACGCGGCAACGTAAGGCGTATTGCTGGTGTAATCCGCCATGCTGAACTTGTAACCACCCAAAACGACCGTCTCCGGGTTCAAGGTAAAGCGCCCTTCCAACGGGACTGAATGCTCCATGCGATCCAGCAACTGGGAGCGACTGGCGACACCAGGAGCGACATCTGAAGCACCCTGATCGTAGTCGTACCAGAGATTCTCATAACCAATGGTCGCACCCAGCTTGGGCGTGAACTGGGCCGCAAAGTCCAGATTGGCGCGATTGCGCATGACATCAGCCTTGGTGCGAGCCGTGATCGCCGCCCCCTCATCAACCACTGTGGGTTCATCCGTGAAAACAAATGAATCCTTGAAGGTGACCTTGTAGCGCTCGGAGAACGAGTGATCCAGCTTGAGATTGAACTTGTGGGAGTGATCCGTGTCGCCGGTGTCACGCCCTTCGAACCACCTCAAACCGTAAGTGTAGTCAACCCCGAGAAAACCCTGGTTCAGCGGCAGGTTGTAGCCCACGCCCGCCTCCACGCCAAACCCGAAGCTGTCCACTTCGGAGATCGGCGCGTCCTCGGCCGTCGCCGTGCTGTTGCTGTCGTAAAAACCGCGCAGCGCACCGTGCAGGTTCCATGATTTTGCGGAATCCTGGCCAGACGACTCGGGCGCAAATGCGATGACACCCAGCGCGACCATCCCCGTGGAGGCAATAATCTTCTTCATAAAGTGAAATGTCTGTTCCTGCTTAAGGTCGATCCCTTTTCGTTTCGGATGTTAAGTAGCAGCAGCTTTTTATGGATGCGAGCGGTTGATGTCAAACAGAAATCTGACCTTTTTTCAACACGTTAGGCAAACAACTCACCGAACCCCGAAACCGCGAACATTGATGTCGGGGCAAACACACCAGACACCGCTAGGCCGCCTGATTACGCCACCATTTCCAGCAATGATTTCACGGGAAATTTCCTTCCCGGACAACGCGTGGAAACGGTGTTGATCTGCTGGTGCGTTTTCACGGCTGCCTTGGACAACTGACAGCGGGATGCAAGGTAGTTGATCAACGAGGCCAAGGTTCGCAACTGCCGGCTGGTCGGCGGCCGTTCTTCAAAATTGCCGACCAGACAGATGCCGAGGCTGACCTTGTTGAGCTGTTCGCTGGCCAGATGCCCGCCCGCCAGTTGCTTGGTCCAACGGGGCGCGGCGACGATCTCCCCATCGGGCATTCCTTTTCCGTTGCCGATCACAAAATGATAAGCCAGGCCGTTCTCCATGTGCCGCACCTCACGGTGATGGCGATCCATGCCGGCCACGGTCCCGCTCGCGGTCGCGCTGTGATGCACCACGATGTGCTTCCAGTGACCTCTCTTGATGGGAGTCCGGTCCAGTTGCTTCTTCAGCGCCGAACTGATCTGAGGAAAGTCGCCCGCGACCGGCACAATTAAACGCTGTCCAATCTGGATCTTCGACTTGGTGGTCAAGTCATTTGCCCGGGCCAGCTCCGCCAGACCGACCTCATACCTCCGCGACAGGCCGGTCAGGGTTTCACCCTTGCGAACGACATGCACCTTGTCCGCCAGGGCCGGCAACCCGGCGAAAAGACCCGCCAGTGCCAGCCCCAGAAATTTCCGGCGCGAGCAGCACGAACATGTCATGGAATCATTCACGGTTAACGCCATCAGTCGGTGGCAGTTACCACAATTACCGACGGTTGGGCGAGCACTTTTCCCCAATAAAATGGGCCGGCGGCTTGATTGCCAGATGAGCCCTCACCCGCCGCCCATGTCGGGAGACGTCTCTGCGCCTCCCTTTGCCAACCCGTAGCCGGACAGTCTTTTGCAATCCCCGGCTTGCCGCCCAGCCCACCTTGGGCATTATCACGCGCGTCGGTGGCAGCCTCCCACCCGCAACCCAACACCAACACCTGACGACCATGTTCACCAAGCCTTCATCGCATGTCTGGCATTTCTTTCGTGCCGGCGGTTTTGACCAGGTTCAGTTCAAGTCCGGCGCGGATCTCCAGCATCTCGGCGAACTGGACCAGAAGCTCTGGGCCGCGCTCGCCTGCCCGACGCGCGGGCTGGAGTTCGACACCAAGACCCTTGACCTGATTGATACCGACAAGGACGGCCGGATTCGTGCGCCGGAAATGCTCGCCGCCGTCCACTGGGCCTGCGCGCAGTTGAAGAATGCGGACGATCTTTTGAAAGGCTCGCCCGCCTTGGCGCTCTCCGCGATCAACGACACGACCCCCGAAGGCAAACAGTTGCTCGCGTCGGCCCGGCAGATTCTCAAGAACCTCGGCAAGGCGGACGCCACAGCCATCAGCGTGGAGGACGTCAACGACACCGCCAAGATCTTTGCCCAAACTCAGTTCAACGGCGACGGCATCGTTCCGGCCGAGTCCGCGACGGACGACGCCACCAAGACAGTGATCAACGAGGTCATCGCGTGCCTGGGCGCGGAAACGGATCGCAGTGGCAAACCTGGAATCAGCCAGGCCAAGGCCGATGCGTTCTTCGCCGACGCCAAAGCTCTGGCAGACTGGCAGGCCAAAGCCGAGGCGGACGCGGCCAACGTCCAACCGCTGGGTGACGCCACGCCCGCCGCACACGCCGCCTTCCTGGCCGTTAAAGGCAAAGTCGATGACTTCTTCACCCGCTGCCGGCTGGCGGCGTTTGACGCCCGCGCGTTGACAGCCTTGAACCGTCAGGAGAGCGAGTATCTCGCGGTGGCGGCCAAGGACATGTCGATCACCGCTTCGGAAGTGGCCGAGTTTCCTCTGGCGAAGATCGAAGCCGGCAAAGCATTGCCGCTCCAGAGCGGTTTGAATCCCGCCTGGGCGAATGCCATCGCCAAGTTTTCCAGCCAGGTGGTCAAACCGTTGCTCGGGGAAAAAGCCCAGCTCACGGCGGAGGAATGGACGACGCTCAGTGGCAAGTTTGCAGCTTATGAAGGCTGGCTCGCCGCCAAGGCGGGCACGGCGGTGGAGAAGCTCGGCCTCGTCCGCTTGCGCGAGATTCTCGCCGGCGGCAGCCAGGCGGCCATCGGCGCGCTCATTGCCCAGGACAAGGCGCTGGAGGCGGAATCCAACGCCATCGCCACCGTGGAAAAACTCGTCCGCTTCAACCGCGACCTCGTTGCGCTCCTGAACAACTTCGTCAACTTCCGCGACTTCTACAGCAAGGACAAGCTGTCCACCTTCCAGGCCGGGACGCTCTACCTCGATGGTCGCGCCTGCGAATTGTGCGTGCTGGTGGCGGACGCCGGCAAACACGCCGCGCTCGCCGGCATGGCCAAGACGTATCTCGCCTACTGTGATTGCACCCGGCCCGGCGGCCAAAAACTCACCATCGCGGCTGCCTTCACAGGTGGCGATTCCGACAAC
>CAYXDZ010000351.1:0-1333 GCA_964463815.1 uncultured Verrucomicrobiota bacterium
CGCTGAACCGCTCAGCGTTGCTGAGAGAAGATGGGCAGCAGGCGGAACAACCACCAGCCCACCCACGCCAGGACGATGAAGGCGAGAATCACCGCAAACGTTTTGAAGATTCTGGCTTGTTTGAAAATCTTCTCCGTCTTGGACCGCTCGATTTCCCGCATCATCGCCAGTTCCTTTTCGATGGTGTCGAGCGCGGCCACCGGCGCACGCAGCATTACCGTCGTCCACGCCCCGGGCTGGCCCGCGAAGTTGACCGGCAAGAGGGACAGTTCCTCACCCGAAGCGTCGTGGAAATCGCCGGTCTGCCAGAACGGCGAGGTCAGTTGCGTCCATACGCGAGTGAGCCCGTGATTTTGGGCGACCTTTTTGTGCCGCTCCCAGAGCAGCGGCCGGAGTTGATCCGCGAGTTCGTAACGCGGAAACAACTCGCTGTGCAACCGGCCCTGCTTGTCCGCCAGTTGCAGGCCGACGGCACCGAGGATCTTCCCCGCCGGATCGGCCACGACCTGGAATTCCGTGAACCGTTTCTCCAGGACCTCCGCCGGGAGTTTCTCCAGCCGCCACAGTTCCATGAGTTGCGGCAGGTCATCCAGCGTCGCGCGGCGCACGTCTTGCGGGAGGAATTTCATGCGGCGGGATTATGCGAAGCGGCCGTCCGCCGGTAAAGGTTTTGGTTAACATCCGCCCGCCGGTGGCAGGAACTGCTGGGTGTCGTCAATTTGGTTGTCACGTCCCGGCAACCCCATACACTCGCCCGCTCAATGTTGACGGCACTCCAACTGATCTTCGAACCGGCCCGGACGTGGGAAGTCATTGCCCGTAAGGAACGCGGCATCGCCGCGTTATTCAGCCTGTGGTTGCTGCCGTCCATCGCCATCGCCTGCGCGCTGGAAGGCTGGGGCCTGTGGCGGCTGGGCAACCGGCCCACCAATCTGGGCTTTGTCGGCGGACGCACGGTGCCGGTGTCGTGGGAAAACATGCTGCGTTACGAGATTGGACAGGTGGTGGTGAGCATCGTCACGGTGTTGGCACTGGCTTTGTTGCTTTACCTGCTGCTCAAGAGTTTTCACTGCCGCTCCACGTTCCGCCAGTCGTTCACCGTGATGGCCTACAGCTACGGACCGCTGCTGTTGATGCAGGCGGTGGACGGCATTCCCGCCGTGCCCACCTGGGTCTGCCGCATCATCGGCGCGGTGCTGGCGGCGAAGGTGTTTTACATCGGCCTGGTCCGGGTGGTGCGCCCGGACCCGACGGTGGCTCTGGGCGTTTATTTCCTCGGCGCGATGTTGCTGGTGGCCTTGGCGGGCATCAGCCATTTCGCGGTCCTGCAGCT
>CAYXDZ010000351.1:1433-4276 GCA_964463815.1 uncultured Verrucomicrobiota bacterium
TGGATGTAAACGCCCTGCTTCTCGACCTCGGTTTGCGCCAGCTTCAAGGCGTCCTCCCAGGCGGCCAGCGCGTCGGCCAGGCGAAACGGCGTGATGCCGTAGTAGGTTTGCGCGAGGTCGCTGGCCGCCGCGAAATCACCAGGGCTCAGCTTCAACGCCTCGCGATAAAGCCCCAGCGCCTTGTCGAAAACCTGCTGCTCGTTGATGCCGTAAAACGCCTCGGCATCGCGGCGAAACAAGTAAACGGTGGTGGCCAGGTTCTGATAATAGATGGGCTCGTCCGGCCGCAACTCGATGGCCTTCGCGTAATAGGCGAAGGCGTTGGTCACGCTGCCGAAGTGTCCGTAGTGATTGGCCAGGTTGTTCCACGGCGCGGGGTTGTTCGGGTCAAGCTGCCGCGCTTTCTCCCATTCCTCGGCCGCGCGTTCTTCCTCGTTCACTTCGTTGAGGAAGCTGCCAAACGCAATCCGTCCCTCGACATGATTCGGATGGCGGCGCAGGAAATCCTCATAGAGCTCGACGACGCCCAGCAACCGGATCGCAATCTTGTCCGACAATTCCGCCGTTTCCCGCCCTCCCCCGGCCGCCTGAAATTTCCGGTCCTCCTGCATCCAGCGCTCGACATCCGCCAGGGCACTGTCGTCCGCCTCGAGCAATTGGTAATACTCCGCCTCGACCAACGCCGCGGCGGCCCGCCATTTCTCGGCCACCGGCGAACCGGTCGCGAGCAGGGCGCTCAGGACTGCGATGGCGAGATCATTCATGGTTTATTGGACCACCAGCCCGGCGGTGCGTTGCAAACTGGGTATCGGCAGCCGCCCCGTCCGGCTGAACCGCCGCCCATCAGGAGCGGAACAAGACACTTTCGCGGTTGAACTGCCAGATGGCAAACGCCAGCGCGGCACCGGCGTACACCGAGGACGAAAGGAAGATCAACGCCATGTGCCCCCAATTCACCGTGCCGGAAAGCAGTTCCTTGCTGACAAGACTGACGTTGAGCACCGGCACCAGCGACAGGAAGGCGTCCAGTTCGACGCCGGGAAGCATCGAGGCCACGGCCGGCATGATCACGACAATCATCAGCGGGGACACGTAGCTCTGCGCCTCCTTGTAGCTCCGGGCGAACAGCGCCAGGGCGATCAACAACGCCGCAAACATGATGGCGATGGGCAGCATCATGACGAACACCATCACCAGCGATTGCACATCGATCACCAGCGGCAGGCGTGAAAGATCGGCCCCGGAGCTGGCCATCAAGTGACGCGCGAAAATGAACGAGCCGCCCATCGACGCCAGTGACAGAACGGTGGTCGCCATCGCGGCCGTCAGCACCATGAGGAACTTGCCCAGCACGAGGTCCGCGCGGTTGGCGGGACTGCACAGCAGGGTCTCGATGGTTCCGCGTTCCTTCTCGCCGGCCGTGAGATCCATCGCCGGATACATCGCGCCCGTGAGGCTCATCAGGATGATGATGTAGGGGATGAGCGCGCCGATCAGATTGCCGCTGACCTTCTGCGGCGGCGCGACGTTGGTCTGCGCGACCGTGAAAGGCTTGAGCAACGCGGGCGAAAGATTGTGCGCCGCCAGCCGGTTGGAAACCGTGGTGTCCCGCAGGTCGTTGAAAAAGCCGCGCACCGCGTCCGCGCCGAACTGGGACTTGATCTCGCCCTGATACACGAGGATGCGGACGGTCAACTCCTCGCCGGCGGCCAGCCCTTCTTCAAAACCCGGCGGCAGCTCCACGGCGGCCCGGACCTTCTTGTTGGAGATCAGGTTCGTGTAATCCGGGTCGGCCGGGACGACGTTGATGTTGGGCAGCGCCCTTAACTGCGCGGCAATGCCCGGGGCGTTGGTCTCGCCGAGGATCATGATAGACGGCACTTCCTCGGCCACCTTTTTCACCATCTTCACCGAGAGCCCGCCGATGCCGAGCATCAGGACCGGAATGACCAGCACGGGCACGACAATCATCGAGATGATCGTGCGCCGGTCGCGCATCAGGTCGCGCAACTCCTTGAAATAAACGACGAGGATCGTGTGCCAGCTCATGCCATGTCCTCCACCGCGCGCACAAACACTTCCTCGAGATCGTCGAGGCCGAAGTGCTGACGCAATTCACCCACCGTGCCGGTGACACACATCCGGCCGTGATGAATGATCGCGATCCGGTCGCACAACCGCGCCACCTCGCTCATGACGTGACTGGAAAAAATCACCGTCTTGCCCTGCTCGCGGCATTCGCGGATGAACTGCACGATGGTCCGCGCGGCCAGCACGTCCAGCCCGTTCGTCGGCTCGTCGAAGATCATCACCTGCGGATCATGCACCAGCGTGCGGGCGATCGAGACCCGCTGCTTCTGGCCGGTCGAGAGCTTGTCACAACGCCCGTGGCGAAACTCATCCATCTCCAGGCGGGCGAACAACCGGTCGATGCGTTCCCGCAGGAGCGCTTCACTCAACCCGTTCAACCGGCCGAAATACTCGACCATTTCCTGAGCGGTGAGCCGGCCGTAGAGCGCGGTGGCGGTGGAGAGAAAACCCACCTTCGCCCGCACCGCCTTGGGCTCCCGCAACACGTCCGCGCCGTCGATCACGGCGGAGCCGCCGTTGGGCTTCAGCAAGGTGGCCAGAATGCGCAGCGTGGTGGTCTTGCCCGCGCCGTTGACGCCGAGCAGGCCGAAGATCTCGCCCGGCCGGCAGGTGAAACTCACGCCATCCACCGCCTTCACGATACCGCGCTTGCGGTCGTGGAAGTGCTTGGCGAGCTGGGTGACTTCGATCATGGACGAGTGAGAGGATTCCGGGAACCCGGCCCCCGGCGCAAGGTTCAAAACGCCCGCCCC